>NZ_CDRQYH010000013.1:0-75366 GCF_977039595.1 Enterobacter sp. | reverse complement strand
GCAAGCTACTTTCCGCTGCCGCTCGACTTGCATGTGTTAGGCCTGCCGCCAGCGTTCAATCTGAGCCATGATCAAACTCTTCAATTTAAGTTTGATGCTCGTGAATTAAACTTCGTAATGAATTACGCATGTTCACTCAGAGACTTGGTATTCATTTTTCGTCTTGCGACGTTAAGAATCCATGTCACTTTGAGTGCCCACACAGATTGTCTGATAAATTGTTAAAGAGCAGTGCAACGCGGCTTTCGCTCACCGTTGCGAGGTGGCGTATATTACGCTTTCCTCTTTCAGAGTCAAGCGTTTATTTTCGCTTTTCTCTGCTGGCGTTCATCGCTGAACTCCGCTAACCCGGCGGCGTGTGTGCCGTTGTTCCGTGTCAGTGGAGGCGCATTATAGGGAGTTATTCCGACGTGACAAGCACAAAATACAAAAAACTTATCGTTCGCTCACTTTTCAAGCTTAACGCTTATTTAAGTCGCGAATCGCCCGTTAAATGTGCGATTTCCCGAGCAAAACTAGCCACCTGCGACCAGTCGGTATAAACCACTTCTTTACGCGTATCGGTTTCACCTCCGGTCATCTTCATAATAAGACGGATCATAAAGCGGTCATACCAACGATAGCGAGGGTAGCGCAGCGCGCCGGCAAAGACAGCGCAAAGGTCTGGCTGCCACGGCGAGCTGAGTAAAAACTTGCGCGTGTAGCTGTTAGTCTGCGGCGTACGCTTCTCTGCTTTACGTGCGACCAGATTTACCGAGTAAAACGCTCCGGGCAATTTATTGAGCACCGCGGTGTGCTTTTTCACAAAGCGATCCAGCGCCGGATGGAAATGCCCGTAACGAATTGACGCGCCAATTACCACGCGATCGTAATCCTGCCAGGCTATCTGATCCGCACGGTTCAGGTTTACCACATCCGAATATATCCCCAGCTCTTTGAGTTCAGATGCCAGATACGCGGCAATCTCACGCGTTTGCCCGTCTCGCGTAGAGAAAAGAATGAGTGTTTTCATCAACGGCTCCTTACTCGCGCCAGAATGTAGGGGTGAAGAGCACCAGCAGCGTAAAGACCTCAAGGCGACCAAACAGCATATTGGCGATGAGGATCCATTTCGCGACGGGGTTCATACTCGCAAAGTTATCCGCCACAACCCCCAGGCCAGGCCCGAGGTTATTCAATGTTGCCACCACGGACGCAAAGGCGGAGAAATCATCCACACCCGTCGCGATAATCGCCAACATACTGACGATAAAGACCAGCGCATACGCCGAGAAGAATCCCCACACCGCTTCGAGGATACGTTCCGGCAGCGCGCGGTTCCCTAGCTTAATGCTGTAGACCGCGTTCGGGTGGACCAGACGCTTCAGCTCACGGTTGCCCTGCTTGAACAGAAGCAGAATACGAATCACCTTCAGGCCACCGCCCGTGGACCCCGCACAGCCCCCAATAAATGCAGAGCATAAAAGCAGCACCGGCAGGAACAGCGGCCAACGGGCGATACTATCCGTGGTAAACCCGGCTGTCGTCGCCATCGATACCACCTGGAAGAACGCCTGATTTAGCGTGGTCAGCGCGGAGTTATAGACATCATGGAACCACAGCACCAGAGTACAGATGATCACCAGCGTAAGCTGGACCCCAATGAACATGCGGAACTCAGGGTCACGCCAGTACACCTTCAGGCTGCGCCCGCTCAGTAAAGAGAAGTGCAAACCGTAGTTACAGCCAGAGATCAGCAGGAAAATGGCAATGATAGTGTTAATCGTTGGGCTGTCGAAGTAGCCCACGCTGGCATCGTGGGTAGAGAACCCGCCAATGGCAATCGTCGCGAAACTGTGTCCAATGGCGTCGAAAGCAGGCATCCCGGCAAACCATAGCGCCAGCGCACAGGCTACCGTCAGCAAGACATAAATCAGCCACAGGGTTTTCGCCGTCTCGGCAATACGCGGGCGCATCTTGTTATCTTTCAGAGGCCCGGGCATTTCGGCGCGATAGAGCTGCATGCCACCAACGCCCAGAATAGGGAGAATAGCCACCGCCAGGACGATGATCCCCATACCGCCGAACCACTGCAGCATCTGGCGATAAAAGAGAATGGCGTGGGGTAGTGAATCCAGCCCGACCAGCGTCGTCGCCCCAGTGGTTGTTAAACCCGAAAACGATTCAAAAAAGGCATCCGTGATGCTCAGATTAGGCTGTTCAGAGAAGATAAAGGGCAGCGAACCGACGCTCCCCAGCACCGTCCAGAACAGGACCACAATCAAAAATCCTTCGCGAGATTTCAGTTCACCTTTCTGACGACGGTTTGGCCACCACAGCAGCGAGCCAATCGCCAGCGCGACAAAGAAGGTCTGGGTGAATGCCCGCCCCGCACCGTCCCGGTAGATAAGCGCCACCAGTCCTGGGAGAATCATCGTCCCGGAAAAGAGTATGACCAGCAGTCCAACGATTCGGGTTATGGCACGAAAATGCATCTCTGCCGCTTCCTTTGGTATTCAAAAGTGAGGTGGGGATTATTCTTCAATCGGCAGCAATTGCAACGAACCGCGACTAAAATCAGCCAGTTTTGCTGAAAAAGCAGCCAGTTCCGCCTGAGGAAGCGCCACGCGTAATTGCACCATTGCCTGATATTCGCTGTGTGCGATGACACCGTTAAACTGCCGCAGCAGCGCTTCAATACCCGATAGCTGGGCGTAATCGCATAATAAAGTATATTCGGTAAGCGGCGTTTTGCGGGTAGTGACCAGCATATTAAGCGCCTGCTGCACGCCCCCGCCATAGGCTTTTACCAGCCCACCGGTGCCTAACAAAATGCCGCCGTAGTAGCGCACCACCACGGCGGTTATTTCGCCCACGCCGCTGCCCATCAGCTGCGAAAGCATAGGCTTACCGGCCGTGCCCGCCGGTTCACCGTCGTCGGAAAACCCCAGCTGTTGTGAATCGTCCGGCGGCCCTGCTACCCACGCCACGCAGTGGTGGCGGGCGTCAGGATGCTCAGCCCGAACGGACTCGACAAACGCCTTTGCCGCCTCTACGCCGTCGGTATGCGCCAGCAGCGTAATAAAGCGGCTTTTCTTGATTTCCTCAACAAAGGTGACCGGTTCAGCCGGTATCAGCCAGCTTTCCATCAGGCCAGCTTCAGGTCTCGCGTCATGTTCTCGATACCGTTTTCATGAACCACAACGTTATCTTCGATGCGAATACCGCCAAACGGCTTCAGCGCGTCAATTTTTTCCCAGTTGAAGTGCTTGCTGAACTGGCCTTCACGCCACGGCGCCAGCAGGGATTCAATAAAATAGATCCCCGGTTCAATCGTCAGCACCATACGCGGCTCCAGAATACGGGTGCAGCGCAGGTAAGGATATTTAGACGGTGCCGCCAGGTGCGTGCCGGTATCATCCTGCATAAAGCCCGCAACGTCGTGAACCTGCAGGCCCAGCGGGTGGCCGATACCGTGCGGCATGAATGGCCCGGTCAGATCGTTCTCAACCATCGCCTCTTCGCTCATGTCTTTCACAATCTGGTGCTTACGCAGCAGTTTAGCAATGCGCTGATGGAACTGAATGTGGTAATCCACATAGCTGGTTCCCGCCTTCATGGTGCCAATAAGCGCCAGCTGTTCATCGTTCACGTCTTTAATAAGCTGCGCGAAATCGGTATCCGCATTCGCCGCCCAGGTACGGGTCAGATCGGCCGCGTAGCCGTTATATTCTGCCCCTGCGTCCAGCAGGAAGCTGCGCATTTCCGACGGAACATGATGATCCAGTTTGGTGTAGTGGAGTACAGACGCGTGCTCATTCAGCGCGACGATATTGCTGTAAGGCACATCGGTATCACGGTGGCCTGTCGCGGTCAGATAAGCCTGATTGATGTCGAACTCGCTCATACCCGACTGGAAGGCTTCATGCGCCGCACGGTGACCGTTCACCGCGGTCTTTTGCGCTTCACGCATGCAGTAAAGTTCGTAGTCGGTTTTATAGGCTCGGTAATAGTGGAGGTAATCCAGCACCCCTTTCGGGTTGAGTTTGTCTGCCGCAATATCCAGGCCCAATGCACGCTCCGGAACAGGGCCAATATAAGCGATGTTGCCACGCGCGGCAGGCAGCTGGCTGCCAATGCCGTCCGCTTTTGGCAGCGCAATCACCTCAATTTCTTCCGTCCAGAAAGAGGTCGGCAGCGGCTCAACGTTGTGCCAGTAATCAACCGGCAGGTAGAACCACAGTTTCGGCTTGTTCACACCATCTACCAGCAGCCAGCAGTTGGGAACCTGCGTCACCGGCACCCAGGCCTTAAACTGTGGGTTCACCTTAAACGGATAAGCGTGGTCATCCAGAAAGGTATTCATCAGCTCGCCGGAGTGGATCAGCAGCGCATCCAGCTTAAAGCGGGCCAGTACATCGCGGGTACGTTCCTGTAGGGTAACGATATGATTTTTATAAAGCGAAGCCAGTGAGTCCATCATTATTCCTTTCGTTTTTTGACCTCAAGTCATCGCATCTTAGCACACCTCACTCCGGCTGCGTGATTTCCACCGACCGTGATCAATGCAGCATTTTCTTAATGAGTAATTTGCATTTTATTAACATAAATCCCACACTCCGATTCATCTGGTATGACCAGATCCAATTGCTGGATTCAGGAGACTGACATGCTCTACAAAGGCGACACCCTGTACCTCAACTGGCTGGAAGATGGCATTGCCGAACTGGTGTTCGATGCCCCCGGCTCAGTGAACAAGCTTGATACCGCGACGGTGGCCAGTCTTGGCCAGGCGCTGGATATTCTTGAAAAGCAACCTGAATTAAAAGGGCTGCTGCTGCGTTCGAACAAAGCGGCCTTTATCGTCGGTGCCGATATCACCGAGTTCCTTTCGCTGTTCCTGGTTCCGGAAGAACAGCTGAGCCAGTGGCTGCACTTTGCCAACAGCGTCTTTAATCGTCTGGAAGATCTGCCTGTCCCGACCATTTCCGCCGTTAACGGTTATGCGCTGGGCGGTGGCTGCGAATGCGTGCTGGCGACCGACTACCGCCTGGCGACGCCGGACCTGCGCATCGGCCTGCCAGAAACAAAACTGGGCATCATGCCGGGCTTTGGCGGCTCCGTGCGTATGCCGCGCATGCTGGGTGCCGACAGCGCCCTGGAGATCATTGCCGCAGGTAAAGATGTCGGCGCCGAACAGGCACAGAAAATTGGCCTGGTCGACGGCGTTGTAAAACCTGAGAAGCTGGTTGAAGGCGCACTCGCCATTCTGCGTCAGGCAATCAACGGCGATCTCGACTGGAAAGCCAAACGCCAGCCGAAGCTGGAACCGTTAAAACTCAGCAAGATTGAAGCCACCATGAGCTTCACCATCGCCAAAGGCATGGTGATGCAGACGGCGGGTAAACACTACCCGGCGCCGATCACGGCGGTGAAAACCATTGAAGCGGCTGCCCGCCTTGGTCGCGATGAAGCGCTGAAGCTCGAAAATCAGAGCTTTGTCCCGCTGGCGCACACCAATGAAGCCCGCGCGCTGGTCGGTATCTTCCTCAACGATCAGTTCGTGAAAGGCAAAGCCAAACAGCTGACTAAAAACGTTGAGACGCCAAAACATGCGGCGGTACTCGGCGCGGGGATTATGGGTGGCGGCATCGCTTACCAGTCCGCCTGGAAAGGCGTGCCGGTGGTGATGAAAGACATCAACGAGAAATCCCTGACGCTGGGCATGACCGAAGCGGCCAAACTGCTGAATAAACAGCTTGAGCGCGGGAAAATTGACGGTCTGAAGCTTGCAGGCGTGATCTCCACCATTCAGCCCGTGCTGGAATACAGCGGTTTCGACCGTGTCGACGTGGTGGTCGAAGCCGTCGTCGAGAACCCGAAGGTTAAAAAAGCGGTGCTGGCGGAAACGGAAGACAAGGTTCGCCCGGATACCGTACTGGCCTCTAACACCTCCACCATTCCAATCAGCGAACTGGCGAGCGTGCTGAAGCGTCCGGAAAACTTCTGCGGCATGCACTTCTTCAACCCGGTACACCGTATGCCGCTGGTCGAAGTGATCCGTGGGGAAAAAACCTCTGACGAAACCATCGCTAAAGTGGTGGCATGGGCGAGCAAGATGGGCAAAACGCCGATCGTTGTTAACGACTGCCCGGGCTTCTTCGTCAACCGCGTGCTGTTCCCTTACTTCGCCGGATTCAGCCAGCTGCTGCGCGACGGCGCGGACTTCCGCAAAATCGACAAAGTGATGGAAAAGCAGTTCGGCTGGCCGATGGGCCCGGCGTATCTGCTGGACGTTGTAGGCATTGATACCGCCCACCACGCCCAGGCGGTGATGGCGGCAGGCTTCCCGCAGCGCATGCAGAAAGACTATCGCGACGCCATTGACGCGCTGTTCGACGCTAACCGCTTCGGCCAGAAAAACGGTCTGGGCTTCTGGCGCTATAAAGAAGACAGCAAAGGCAAACCGAAGAAAGAAGAAGACGCGGCGGTGGATAGCCTGCTGGCCGACGTTAGCCAGCCAAAACGCGACTTCACCGACGATGAGATCATCGCCCGCATGATGATCCCGATGATCAACGAAGTGGTGCGCTGCCTCGAAGAAGGCATCATCGCCAGCCCGGCAGAAGCCGACATGGCGCTGGTTTACGGCCTGGGCTTCCCTCCGTTCCACGGCGGCGCGTTCCGCTGGCTGGACACGCTCGGCAGCGCCCGCTATCTCGATATGGCTCAGCAGTATCAGCACCTCGGCCCGCTGTATGAAGTGCCGGAAGGTCTGCGTAGCAAAGCGCGCCATAACGAACCCTACTATCCCGCAGTTGAGCCAGCCCGTCCGGTTGGCGAGCTGAAAACGGCTTAAGGAGTCACAATGGAAAAGGTTGTCATTGTTGATGCAATTCGCACCCCGATGGGCCGTTCAAAAGGCGGCGCGTTCCGTAACGTGCGTGCGGAAGACCTCTCTGCGCACCTGATGCGTAGCCTGCTGGCGCGTAACCCGGCGCTGGATCCGGCTGCGCTGGACGATATCTACTGGGGCTGCGTGCAGCAGACCCTGGAGCAGGGCTTCAACATCGCCCGCAACGCGTCGCTGCTGGCGGAGATCCCGCATTCGGTTCCGGCCGTCACCGTCAACCGCCTGTGCGGTTCATCAATGCAGGCGCTGCACGACGCGGCACGCATGATCATGACCGGTGATGCGCAGGCCTGCCTGGTGGGCGGCGTCGAGCACATGGGGCACGTGCCGATGAGCCACGGGGTCGATTTCCACCCGGGGATGAGCCGCAACGTGGCGAAAGCCGCGGGGATGATGGGTCTCACCGCCGAGATGCTCTCCCGCCTGCACGGCATCAGCCGCGAAATGCAGGATGCCTTTGCCGCGCGCTCTCACGCTCGCGCATGGGCCGCCACGCAGTCCGGCGCCTTTAAGAACGAGATCATCCCGACCGGCGGCCACGATGCAGACGGCGTTCTGAAGCAGTTCAGCTACGACGAAGTCATCCGCCCGGAAACCACCGTCGAAGCGCTTTCCACGCTGCGTCCGGCGTTTGACCCGGTCACCGGTACGGTCACAGCAGGGACCTCGTCGGCGCTGTCAGACGGCGCCGCCGCGATGCTGGTGATGAGCGAAAGCCGCGCCCGCAAGCTAGGATTAACGCCTCGCGCTCGGGTACGCTCGATGGCGGTCGTGGGCTGCGATCCTTCAATCATGGGTTACGGCCCGGTTCCGGCCTCGAAGCTGGCGCTAAAAAAAGCGGGATTAACCGCCAGCGACATCGATCTGTTTGAGATGAATGAAGCGTTCGCCGCGCAGATCCTGCCGTGCATAAAGGATCTGGGGCTGATGGAGCAGATCGACGAGAAGATTAACCTCAACGGCGGCGCGATCGCCCTCGGTCACCCGCTGGGCTGCTCCGGGGCGCGTATCAGCACGACGCTGATCAACCTTATGGAACGCAAAGATGCCCAGTTTGGGCTGGCAACGATGTGTATTGGGCTGGGTCAGGGTATCGCGACGGTGTTTGAGAGAGTGTGATAAAAAACCGGGTCGCAAATGCGACCCGGCAGAAGTTTAGTTGCCGTTCTTCCCGCCTGTCAGGGGCGGGCTTTTTATTTAAATGAAGGCAAACGCATCGCCAAACAGGCGGTCTTCACGCGCGTCACGTTCGTTACAGAACAGATCGCGGGCGATTTTCGCCATCTCAAAACGGCCAGCGATATAAATATCGTGCCCTGCCAGCGTGCCGTGATCCTGCAGCACCGCCGTCAGCACCGTCCCGCTACGCCCGCGCCACCCCTCTTCCGGCTGCTCAACCACCGGCTCAATGCGCAGGTTAGGATGGGTTACACTCAGCGCTTCCAGTTCAGACAGGTCATACAGGTGTTTCTCTTCACGGCCACCCCAGTAGATCGTGATATCACGGTCCGGGTTACGCGCCAGGGCGGTTAACAGAATGGAGCGCACATAGGAGAAGCCTGTACCACCGGCAATCAGGATCAGCGGACGGTCTTCGTCATCGCGCAGCCACGCATCGCCGTGCGGAATATCCACCACGATTTCACGTTCCTTCAGGATCCGATCCATCACCGCCATTGCATACAGGTTAAGCTCTGACGCACCAATATGAAGCTCAATAAATTCCTGCTCCGCTGGCGTGGAGGCCATGGAGAAAGGACGCTTATCACGCTCATCCATCACGACCATCAGATACTGACCCGCGCGGAAAGAGAATGGCGCTTCTGGCACTAAACGGACGCGATATACGGTGTCGGTGATGGCATCTACCGAGGTCACTTTACAGCTTAAGGTTGTCATTCGCTCTCTCTGTCGGGAAGTCTATAGGGCTTAACGGTCAGCTCAGGGTTTACCGTTATTCATTATGGCCAGCTCGTCCCAGATCGCGTCAATGCGCGCGGTCACAGCAGGATCTTTTTTGATCGGGCGGCCCCATTCACGGTCGGTTTCGCCAGGCCATTTATTTGTGGCATCCAGTCCCATCTTTGAGCCAAGACCGGAAACCGGCGAGGCAAAATCCAGATAATCAATCGGCGTGTTTTCGACTAACACCGTATCGCGCGCCGGGTCCATTCGCGTGGTAATGGCCCAGATTACGTCATTCCAGTCGCGGGCGTTAACGTCATCATCGCAGACAATAACAAATTTGGTATACATAAACTGGCGCAGGAAAGACCACACGCCCATCATTACGCGTTTAGCATGACCAGGATACTGCTTCTTCATCGTAACCACCGCCATGCGATAGGAGCATCCTTCAGGCGGCAGATAAAAATCAACAATTTCCGGGAACTGCTTTTGCAGAATCGGCACAAACACTTCGTTCAGCGCCACGCCCAGTACCGCGGGTTCATCCGGTGGACGCCCGGTATATGTGGAGTGATAAATCGCATCTTCACGCTGCGTAATGTGCGTCACGGTAAACACCGGGAAGTTATCCACTTCGTTGTAATAGCCGGTGTGGTCGCCGTAAGGGCCTTCTGGCGCCATTTCACCCTGCTCAATGTAACCTTCCAGCACAATTTCTGCACTGGCCGGGACTTCGAGATCGTTAGAGATACACTTCACAACTTCCGTTTTCGTCCCGCGCAGCAGGCCTGCAAAGGCATATTCCGAGAGCGTATCCGGTACGGGTGTGACGGCCCCCAGAATGGTGGCCGGATCGGCGCCCAGGGCGACAGATACCGGGAAACGTTCACCCGGGTGTGCAGCACACCACTCCTGAAAATCCAGCGCGCCGCCGCGATGCGACAACCAGCGCATGATGAGCTTATTCTTGCCAATCAACTGCTGGCGGTAAATACCAAGATTCTGGCGTTCTTTGTGCGGGCCACGCGTGACGGTCAGTCCCCAGGTGATCAGCGGCGCAGCATCTTCCGGCCAGCACTGCATGATAGGGATTTTAGTCAAATCAACCGCATCGCCTTCCAGCACCTTCTGCTGGCACGGCGCGCCGCGCAGGCGTTTGGTGGGCATGTTCAGCACCTGCTTAAACTGCGGCAGTTTGTCGAACAGATCGCGGAAGCCTTTCGGCGGCTCCGGCTCTTTCAGGAAGGCCAGCAGCTTACCGACTTCACGCAGCGCCGTGACGTCTTCCTGCCCCATCCCCAGTGCGACGCGACGCGGTGTACCAAACAGGTTGCACAGAACCGGCATTGAGTAACCTTTTGGATTTTCAAACAGTAATGCGGGGCCACCGGCACGCAGGGTGCGGTCAGCAATTTCTGTCATCTCCAGATAAGGATCAACAGGAAGTGTAATACGCTTGAGTTCACCCTGCTTTTCCAGCAGCGTCAGGAAGTCGCGGAGATCGTGGTATTTCATGCAGTTAATCATGGCCTCTCTGTAAGCGCTTCATTATACGGCGTAAGCCTGCTTGATGCTGTAATTTTGTTAAATTAGCGTGAAGTTATGCGTTCTGTCCCATTTTCGCCCATTATAATCAACTTAGCGATCCCGCCAGGGTTTTGATATGCTTGCGCCCCGAACTAAGGGAAAGAGTGATTATGCAGGCCTGGTATTTACTGTATTGCAAACGCGGGCAACTTCAGCGCGCGCAGGAACATCTTGAACGTCAGTCTGTAAATTGCCTGACGCCCGTGATCACGCTTGAAAAAATGCAGCGCGGGAAGCGCACAACCGTCAGCGAGCCGTTGTTCCCGAACTACCTCTTCGTGGAGTTCGACCCGGAAGTCATCCACACCACAACCATCAGCGCAACGCGCGGCGTCAGCCACTTCGTTCGTTTTGGTGCCCACCCGGCAACGGTTCCGTCGACGGTTATTCATCAGCTGTCGATTTATCAACAGCCCGAAGGTCTCACCGACCCGGAAACACCCTATACGGGCGATAGCGTCGTGATTACCGAAGGGGCTTTCGAAGGCCTGCAGGCGATTTTTGCCGAGCCGGACGGGGAAGCGCGCTCTATGCTGTTGCTTAATCTGCTGAACAAGCAGGTGCTGCAGAGCGTTAAAAACACCGACTTCCGTAAACTTTAAACATTTATCCCGAACAGCTTACGCACGTTGTCATCCGTCTGTGCCGAAAGCCAGTGCGGATCGTCTCCGCGCCGCTTCGCGACGCTCTCAATAATGTGCCCCAGATAAGCGGGCTCATTTCGTCGCGATGCCGGTTTGGGTTTCATATCGCGCGGCAGCAGATAAGGTGCGTCCGTTTCAAGGAGCAACCGGTCAGCCGGGATCGCTGGCAACAGCTCCCGAAGCTCAAGCCCGCGGCGCTCATCGCAAACCCAGCCGGTAATCCCCAGATAAAGCCCACGCTCCAGGCATTCCAGCGCCTCCTGCCGTGAGCCGGTGAAGCAGTGCAGCACCGCGCCGGGCAGTTTCTCGAGCCACGGATCAAGCAGAGTCAGAAAACGCTCATGCGCGTCGCGGCAGTGCATAAATACGGGCATTTCAAGCTCTGCCGCTAGCGCAAGCTGGGCAGTGAATGCCTTTTCCTGCTCTTCAGGCGTGGAAAAGTTACGGTTGAAATCGAGGCCGCACTCGCCAATCGCCACCACTTCTGGTGTCTTTGCCAGTCTGCGTAGGGTGTCGCCACTTTCCGCGGTCCACTGGCTGCTGTCGTGAGGATGCACGCCAGCAGTAGACCAACAGCGATCGTATCGTTGCGCCAGCTGCTGGGCCTGCTCGCTCTCATGCAGGTTGGTGCCCGTCAGCAGCAGCCCTTTCACCCCGGCGGCAAACGCACGCGCAACCACCTCATCACGATCTTTCGCAAACTGCGAGCTGGTCAGGTTGAGTCCGATATCAAACATGCAAATCCCCATATAACAACCGCCCTCACGGGCGGCTGGTTTTACTCTTCAGTGGTCTTGTCGGACGTATCGTCTTCGTCATCCGCTCGACGTCCTTTACCCACGTAGAAACGCGAGAAGAAAACGCCGACCTCAAACAGACAGTACATCGGTATGGCCAGCAGCGTCTGCGAGAACACATCCGGCGGCGTTAGCAGCATGCCGACCACGAAGGCGCCCACCAGAATATACGGACGCTTCTTACGCAGGTCATCCGGAGTCGTAACCCCTACCCAGCAAAGCAGTACAATGGCCACCGGCACTTCGAATGCCACGCCAAACGCCATAAACAGCGCCATCACAAAGCTGAGGTAGCTGGCAATATCCGTCGACACCTGGACCCCTTCCGGCGCGGTATGCGTCAGGAAGCCGAAGGCCAGCGGGAAGACAACGAAATAGGCAAACGCCATGCCGATATAGAACAGCAGCGAGCTGGACACCAGCAGCGGGATAACCAGCTTGCGTTCGTGTTTATACAGCGCGGGCGCCACAAACGCCCATACCTGGTAAAGAATGACGGGCGCAGAGGCTATCAACGACACCCAGAAGGTCAGCTTGATGGGGGTAAAGAACGGAGAAGCCACATCCGTCGCAATCATCGTTGCGCCCAGCGGCATCTGCTTAATTAATGGTGCAGAGACAACCTGGTAGATATCGTTGGCGAAATAAACCAGGCATAGAAAAATAACGAAAACTGCAATAATGCAGTTTAACAGGCGCTTACGCAGCTCTATGAGGTGCGTAATCAGCGGTTGAGTATCATCTACTGCCATGTTTACGCTTTATCACTCGACGAGGGGGATGATTCGGAAACGGACGCAGCGGGCTTTACTTCCGCCGTTTTAGTTACCGGCTCTTCCGGCTGCGCCTGTTTTTTCACTTCGGTTTCCTGCGGCGTCTGTTCTGGCGCAGCAGCCTGATGTTCAGCGCTGGCAGGCGTTACGCCCTCGCGCTGCTCCTCGCTGCCCTTCACCACCGGGTTATGGATAGTGTTCGCTTCATCGCTCGCTTTTTCAGGATCGTTGACGCTGTAAGAGCGCTTCATGGATTCCGCCGCTTCACGCAGTTCATCCATTGAGGCTTTCAGTTCCGGCGTCAGATTATCCATGCTCGCCTTCTCGACCTTTTTGAGGCTTTCCTGAAATTCCTGCAGCTTAAGCTCCTGCGCCAGCTCATTCTGAACGGTCGATGCCAGCGATCTCAGCGCACGCACCCAGCCCGCAACGGTTTTCACCGCCACCGGCAGACGCTGCGGCCCCAGCACGATCAGGCCAATCACAAAGACCAGCAGCAGCTCACCAAAACCAATGTCAAACACGACTTATACCTGCTCTTTATCGTGGCGTTTGGCGTCTTCCTTTTTGGCTTCTTCTTGCTTGTCGGCGATGGATTTAGCAGTAAAGTCAGCGTCCTGGCTGGTTTTATCCTGCTTGCTCTCATCATCGCTCATCGCTTTCTTAAAGCCTTTGATAGACGCGCCCAGATCGGAACCAATAGAACCGAGCTTTTTGGTGCCAAACAGCAGCACGACGATGACGGCAATGATCAACAATTGCCAGATACTGATACCACCCATACATGTTCCTCAGGGATAGATGATTAATGAGTCAGGTCGCATTATACGTATGCGACCCATTGATGGCGACGCAAACTCAGCGCGTTTTTCGCCATCCGGCAAGCCAGACTACCACCCCGCCAGCCATCAGCCAGGCTGGCATCATCTGCCAGTCCGGACGGTTGATCAGCAGCAGCGTACCGCTCAGCAGCAGCGTTGCGCCAATCCCAAAGAGATAGCGGGACTGTCCCTGGCGAACACGGCTGGACTGAAGCTCGCGGGCGATTTTATCCATGCTGTGCTGAAGGTTCTTGCTCTGACGCAAACTGTCATAAACCAGTTCGGGAATTTCAGGCATTTTTTCTATCCAGAACGGGCCCTTCTCTTTCAGCGAGCGCACCAGCGCCGGAATGCCAACCTGATCCTTAATCCAGGATTCAAGGAAAGGTTTCGCAGTCTTCCACAAGTCTAACTGAGGATAGAGCTGTCGGCCTACACCCTCAACGTAAAGTAATGTTTTCTGAAGTAAAACTAGCTGTGGCTGAACTTCCATATTAAAGCGGCGAGCCGTGTTGAACAGGTTCAACAGTACGTGCCCAAAGGAGATTTCCGCCAGCGGTTTTTCAAAAATCGGTTCGCAAACGGTCCGGATCGCAAACTCGAACTCTTCGACGTTGGTGTCCGGCGGAACCCAGCCGGAATCGACGTGCAGCTCGGCCACCTTACGGTAGTCGCGGTTGAAGAACGCGATGAAGTTCTCAGCCAGATACCGTTTATCTTCTTTGTTCAGCGACCCCACAATCCCGCAGTCGATACCGATATATTTCGGGTCCTCAGGGTGTTCGTAGCTCACAAAGATATTGCCCGGATGCATGTCCGCATGAAAAAAGCTGTCGCGGAATACCTGGGTAAAGAAGACCTGTACGCCACGTTCGGCCAGGAGTTTCATGTTTGTTCCCTGCTTCTCCAGGGCTACGACATCCGAAACCGGAATACCGTAGATACGCTCCATCACCATCATGTTCTGGCTGCAGTAGTCAGAATAGACTTCAGGTACATAGAGCATCGGGCTGTTTTCAAAGTTGCGGCGCAGCTGAATGGCGTTTGCCGATTCGCGCAGCAGGTTAAGCTCATCAATCAGCGTTTTTTCATATTCCCGCACCACTTCCAGTGGACGAAGGCGGCGCCCGTCCGGCAGCAAGCGTGGCACCCAGCGCGCCAGACGATAAATCAGCTTCATGTCCGCTTTGATGACTGGCAGGATGTCCGGACGAATAACTTTGATAACGACTTCTTTGCCGTTTTCTTTCAAACGCGCGGTGTGCACCTGCGCGATAGAGGCCGACGCCAGCGGTTGAATATCGAAATCGTCAAACCAGGTCTCGACGGGTACATTTCCCATCGCCTCTTCAATTTGCTTTTTCGCGCGCGCGCCGTCAAAGGGTGCGACGCGGTCCTGAAGCATTGCGAGCTCATCGGCAATGAGAGGCGGGAAGAGGTCACGGCGGGTCGAAAGCATCTGCCCGAATTTAATCCATACCGGACCGAGTTCCTGCAGCGCCAGGCGCAGACGCTCACCCAGCGGTTGACCTTTGTGGCGATTGGGCATCCAGAACAGCATCCGCCGCCAGATGCGAAGCGGCAGCGTGATGCGCATTTTGGGAATAAGCTCGTCGAGCCCGTAGCTCAAAAAGGTGCGAATAATAAAATAGAGGCGCCGAATTTCACCAGGCGTCATTTGCCCTCCAGTTTTTCCAGCCGTTTGGTAAACGCATCAACCGCGCGTTCAACAGCAGCGGTTTCTTCCGCAAACCATGCAACTTCCAGTGGCCCGGGCGCCATTCGCCACTCCTCAGTCATCACTTCCGCCACATAACGTTGTTGGCGCTGGAGGCTTTTACGCGCAAAGGAGGCGCCACCATGAAGGACTTTCCCGATGCCTTCGGCAGCAATGTCGCCGATAAAAGGCGCGAGCAGCTCTGCCGGATCGAACTCCGCCAGATCGGTGAGGGCAACGAAGTTTTGCACGACCTGAATGTCGCCTTCCACCTCCAGCTCACCGCTGCGGATAAGCGCCGTTAATTGCTGGCGATCGCGCAGTTTTGGCAGCACGCTCATGTGCGTGATGACCGAGCAGTCAGCTTCACCTTCCCACGCCCCCAGAACGTCAAGCTGGCGTTCGCTGAATACCAGCACAAGCGGCGTCGAGAACTCTTTTAAAACAATACGTAATATCTTCCCGTTTAGCCGCTGACGCGCTGCTTTCAGCGCCGGAGCACGATAGAGAAAGGCATTCAGTACGTTTTCGATACCTGCGGTGACTAAGGGCTTAAAGGGCACGGGACACCTCCACTCAGAACTTGTAACCGCGATGCAGCGCGACGACACCCGCCGTCAGGTTGAAATATTCAACGTTCTCAAATTCTGCATCCTGCATCATGGCTTTTAATGTGTCCTGATCCGGGTGCATACGGATAGATTCCGCCAGATAGCGGTAGCTTTCAGCGTCGTTAGCCACCAGCTCACCGATGCGCGGCAGCACGTGGAAGGAATAGGCGTCGTAAGCTTTGCTCAGCGGCTCAATAATCGGTTTGGAGAATTCAAGCACCAGCAGGCGTCCACCCGGCTTCAGCACGCGGTACATGGAGCGCAGCGCTTTTTCTTTATCGGTCACGTTACGCAGACCGAAGGAGATAGTGATGCAGTCAAAGGTATTGTCCGGGAACGGCAGCGCTTCGGCGTTTGCCTGCACATATTCAACATTCCCCACCACACCGATGTTACGCAGCTTTTCGCGTCCCATTTTCAGCATGGAGTCATTAATATCGGCGAGAACAACGCGACCGGTTTCACCCACCAGACGAGAGAATTTCGCGGTTAAATCGCCCGTACCGCCAGCTAAATCCAGCACCGTTTGTCCGCGACGCACGCCGCTACAGTCAATGGTGAAGCGCTTCCACAAGCGATGAATGCCGAACGACATCAGGTCATTCATCACATCGTACTTCGCCGCCACGGAATGAAATACGTGGGCCACCATGTCAGCTTTCTGCGCTTTGGCGACAGTCTGAAAGCCAAAGTGCGTTGTGTCTTGTGAATCGTCAGCCATCTTAGAGCCTGCTTATCAGTAAAATGTTCGTGAAGTGTATCAGATTGGGCGCGTTTGCCCTACGTTTCAACCACCGCGAAAAAAACGCGCTGGAATCTCGTCTGGTGATGAATCCGCCGCTAACGTGTTGTCTTCACTGTTTGTCTTTTGTTCGTTCGCCCCTTCTCGCAGGCGAAACTCGTCGTCCTGGGCGGTGGCCTGCTCGACCAATTCCGGATTAATCTCGCGTTTAACTTCTACTCCCAGACTGCGGAATGATTCAGCCTGCGCCAGCAGATTGCCACGTCCGGAGGCGAGTTTTTTCATCGCCTGGCGATAGTTATCCTGCGCACGATCCAGGCTTTGCCCGACTGAAGACATGTCGTCCACAAAGAGGCGCATTTTGTCGTACAGCTTGCTGGCACGATCGGCAATCTGCTGCGCGTTGCGACTCTGGTGCTCATAGCGCCACAGGTTCGCAATGGTGCGTAACGCCACCAGCAGCGTGGTGGGGCTGACCAACATAATATTATTTTTGAGCGCTTCGGTTATAAGCTCAGGCTGCCTGTCGAGTGCCAGCAGAAACGCGGGCTCTACAGGAATAAACATCAGTACATAGTCCAGCGAGCGCAGACCCGGCAGCTGCTGGTAGTCTTTTCTGCCGAGCAGGCGAATTTGATTACGTACGGAGGCAATGTGCTCCTGCAGAGCTGACTCGCGCGTGTAGTCATCGTCCGCATTAAAGTAACGTTCATACGCCACCAGCGTCATTTTAGCGTCAATCACCACATCTTTGCCCTGCGGCAGCCGCACGATCACATCCGGCTGCATTCGTGAGCGGGCGTCGTTTTCGATACTCACCTGCGTTTCGTATTCATATCCTTCCCGCAGACCAGAAGCTTCCAGTACGCGGGTCAGCACCACCTCACCCCAGTTGCCCTGGGTTTTGTTGTCCCCTTTGAGCGCTCGGGTGAGGTTGACCGCTTCTTGTGCCATCTGGGCATTCAGCTGCTGAAGATTACGAATCTCATGAGCCAGGGTGTGCCGCTCACGGGCTTCCTGACCAAAGCTGTCCTGTACCTGACGGCGGAAGCCGTCCAGCTGTTCACGCAGGGGCGTCAGCAGACTGTTCAGGCTCTGGCGGTTTTGTTCGTCAACGCGGCGGTTGCTGTGCTCAAAAATGCGGTTCGCGAGATTCTCAAACTGTTCGCTGAGACGCTGCTCGCTGTTGATCATCTGGCGGATTTTGTCTTCCGCATGCAGTTGGGTGGATTCAAGGCGGGTGGTCACTTCGCGGAGATCGGCCTCCAGTGACGTGTTGATATCACGCAGGTTGCGCAGCTCGTTGTTGAGCAACTCACACTCATCGCGCCAGTGTTCGCTCAGCGCAAGCTGCTGTTTTATAGCGCTTAAATCAGCGACCATCTCTTCTCGCTCAGCCAGCTGGTCGGCCTTCTGCTGCGCATGCTGGTAGCTGGAAATCAGCCAGCCAATCCCTAAGCTCACCAACGCAATCACCGCGTAAATCAGGATTGAGATATCCACAATGCCCCCTGCATCAACGTATTACCCGCACAAAATAGAATTGTGCTGTATAAACGTCCAGTTTGAAAGGGTTTTCCTGCGAGGCGCTACGCAAAAAATAAAGGCCGAACGTGTCGGCCTTTGATTTAAGAAGAGAGGACTAGATCAGGCGACGCGCTGCTTCCACCACGATTTTCACTGCATGACTTTCGGTCTGCTTCATGGTTTCGGCGTTCGGGATCTCCTGCTGGGTACGGTTGACGATAACGCCCGCCACCATACCGGCACGCAGACCCTGGCTTGCGCACATGGTCAGCAGCGTTGCGGATTCCATTTCGTAGTTCATCACACCCATGGACTGCCACTCTTCCATTGAGCCTTTGAAACGGCTAACCACGCGGCCTGAGAAGGTATCGTAACGCTCCTGGCCCGGGTAGAAGGTGTCGGAAGACGCGGTTACGCCCACGTGAGTGGTTGCGCCTACGGATTTCGCAGCTTCAACCAGCGCGGTGGTACATTCGAAATCAGCCACTGCCGGGAATTCCATTGGTGCAAAATGCAGGCTTGCGCCGTCCAGACGGACGGACGCGGTCGTGACCAGAACGTCGCCGACGTTGATATGCGGCTGAATAGCACCGGTCGTACCGATACGCAGGAAAGTGCGGATGCCCAGCTGCGCCAGCTCTTCAACAGCAATAGACGTAGACGGACCACCGATACCGGTAGAGCACACGATCACCGCTTTGCCATCCAGCTCTGCGCGCCAGGTGGTGAACTCACGATGGGCAGCCAGCTTGACCGGCTTATCCATCAGCGCGGCGATCTTTTCCACACGCTCCGGATCGCCAGGGACGATGGCGAGCGTAGCCCCTTGTAAATCGTTTTTAGTAAGGCCGAGATGAAAAACATCAGACTTAGACATAGGTGACTCCTCTGTGGGTCGGTTAGTCAGAAGAAGTAAAACGGTACTTTACAGAAGCAGTAAGCATATTTTCGTGACGAACCTCACCATGAATGAAAATGGTTACATTGAATTTCCATAAAAAAGTGATTTACATCACATTAACAAGTTATATCGCCAGGTGCTGCACAAAAGATAGACCGTTTAAGGCACTGTGAGTTGTTAACCTGGTGTCTATATTTACCTTTGCGCTAACTCATTGGTACGGAGAATGCCATGACTGAAAAAACCGGTTTTGCACCTGCTGCGGCCCCACATGCTTCAACCATCGTGTCGACTCCAGAAGCGGCAATTACCGCGGGCGAGACCTCTATTCCCTCGCAGGGGGAGAATATGCCTGCTTATCACGCCCGACCAAAATCGGCAGAGGGTCCGCTACCCATCGTGATTGTGATTCAGGAAATATTTGGTGTTCACGAACACATTCGCGACCTCTGCCGCCGGCTGGCGCTGGAAGGGTATCTGGCCGTTGCGCCAGAGCTCTACTTCCGTCAGGGCAATCCGAACGACTACAGTGATATTCCAACATTGCTCAGCAACCTGGTCAGCAAAGTCCCGGACGCGCAGGTGCTGGCCGATCTCGATCATGTCGCCAGCTGGGCGGCGCGCAACGGCGGCGATCCGCATCGTCTGCTGGTCACCGGTTTCTGCTGGGGCGGTCGCATTAGCTGGCTGTATGCCGCGCATAACCCGCAGCTCAAAGCTGCTGTCGCCTGGTACGGCAAACTGGTGGGTGAAAAAACGCTGAATTCGCCTAAACATCCCGTCGATATCGCCACCGAGTTAAATGCCCCCGTGTTAGGGCTTTATGGCGGTCAGGACACCGGTATTTCGCTGGATTCGGTAGAAACCATGCGCCATGCGCTGCGTGCGGCCAATGCGAAGGCGGAGATTGTGGTGTACCCGGATGCCGGGCATGCGTTTAACGCCGATTATCGTCCGAGCTATCACGCGGAATCAGCCAAAGATGGCTGGCAGAGAATGCTGGCGTGGTTTAGCCAGTACGGCGGTAAGAAAGCGTAATAACAATAAGCCCGGAGGCGGTTACGCCTTACCGGGCCATCCAATACCCCTACGCCTGACGCAAATTCTGCGCTGCCTTCACCATGTTCGCCAGCGCTGCGCGGGTTTCAGGCCAGCCGCGGGTTTTCAGTCCGCAGTCCGGGTTTACCCAAAGACGCTCTGCCGGAATACGCTGGGCCGCTTTTTTCAGCAGGGCTTCAATCCACTCCACGCTCGGCACGTTCGGGGAGTGGATGTCGTACACGCCCGGCCCGATTTCGTTCGGGTAGTCGAATTCTTCAAACGACTCCAGCAGCTCCATATCTGAACGCGAGGTCTCAATAGTGATCACGTCGGCGTCCAGCGCGGCAATAGAATCCATGATGTCGTTAAATTCGCAGTAACACATGTGGGTGTGGATCTGAGTGTCGTCCTTCGCCACCGCGGCGTTGATGCGGAACGCCTCCACGCCCCACTGCAGGTAGGCGTCCCAGTCGCTGCGACGCAGCGGCAGACCTTCGCGCAGGGCCGGTTCGTCAATCTGAATAATGCCAATGCCTGCGGCTTCCAGATCCGCCACCTCATCACGCAGCGCCAGGGCGATCTGTTTGGCGATGGTTTCACGGGTCACGTCTTCACGCGGGAAGGACCAGCAAAGAATGGTCACAGGACCGGTGAGCATGCCTTTCACCGGCTTGTCGGTCAGGGACTGGGCGTACTTCGCCCACTCAACCGTGATCGCTTCCGGACGGCTGACGTCACCGATGACCACCGGCGGCTTCACGCATCGGGAGCCATAGCTCTGCACCCAGCCGTTCTGGGTAAAGACGAAGCCGTCCAGGTGCTCGCCAAAGTATTCCACCATGTCATTACGCTCTGCTTCACCGTGCACCAGCACGTCCAGCCCAAGGCGTTCCTGCTCGATAATCGCCTGCTTGATGTGTTCCGCGATCCCGGTGCGGTAGTGATTCGCATCCAGATTGCCCTTTTTAAAGTCCAGACGCAGGCCGCGGATCTCGGTGGTCTGCGGGAAGGAACCAATCGTCGTGGTCGGCCACGCAGGCAGATTGAAGCGGGCGCGCTGGGCTTCGGCGCGCACCTCATACGGGCTCTGGCGCTGGCTGTCCTGGGCGGTGATGGCCGCCAGACGTTTTTCCACCGCCGGGTTATGCACGCGCGCGGAGTGGCGGCGCGCCCGGATCGGGGCGCTCCATTCGGTAATTGCCGCCGTGTCGCCGCTGTTCAGCGCGTCGCGCAGCAGGGCCAGCTCTTCACATTTTTGCAGCGCGAAGGCAAACCAGCTCTTTACTTCAGGGTCGAGACGGGTTTCCACGCTCAGGTCGATCGGGCTGTGCAGCAGCGAGCAGGACGAGGCCACCCACAGCTCACGTTTACCGACGATGTCTTTGATTTGTGCATATTTCTCGGTCAGATCGGCGCGCCAGACGTTACGGCCATTCACCAGACCGGCGGAGAGCAGCCAGTCTGCGGGCAGGCGCTTATGCAGCTCCGTCACATCATCTTTACCGTGTACAAGGTCTACGTGCAGGCCCTGCACCGGCAGCGCGGTAATCGTGTTCAGGTTCGGCGTCACGCCTTCGAAATAGGTTGTCAGTAGCAGCTTCACCTCCCCGGTGAGCGCATCATACGCCGGTTTGAAGGCATCGAGCCATTCCTGAGGCAACTCGAGCACCAGCGCCGGTTCGTCGATTTGCACCCACTGAATGCCGCGTTTGCCCAGCTCAATCAGCACCTGTTTGTAGACCGGCAGAATGTCCTTCAGCAGGCTCAGACGATCGAACTGCTCGCCTTTGACTTTCCCCAGCCACAGATAGGTCACTGGCCCCAGCAGCACGGGTTTAACCTGGTGGCCCAGCGCCAGCGCTTCGTCCACTTCATCCAGAAGCTGCGTCCAGGTCAGTTTAAACTGCTGACCTTTTACGAACTCCGGCACCATATAGTGATAGTTAGTGTTAAACCACTTAGTCATTTCCGCCGCTGCCGCTGGCTCACCCGTTGGCGCACGGCCACGGCCGATGCGGAACAGGGTATCGATATCTACCGATCCATCTTTGTTCTGATGACGAGCCGGCACGTTGCCAAGCAGCAGGCTGGTCGTCAGAACATGGTCGTACCAGGCGAAATCGCCCACCGGCAGCAGGTCAATGCCCGCCTGCTTCTGCTGATCCCAGTGGCGGGCGCGCAGCTCGCGTCCCACCGCCAGCAGCTCTTCACGCGTGGCGTTACCCGCCCAGTAGCTTTCTTGCGCTTTTTTCAGCTCGCGACGCAGGCCAACGCGAGGGAAACCGAGAGTGTGATTGCGGATTGTCATGGTGTACCCCTTGTGAAATTCGTTATTTAGACGTCCAGATGTTTACACTTCTATAATTGGCAGGTACTGTATATTCCTCAAGCGCAAAATGTTCATGGCGAAGTGAAGGACTTTCATGATCGAGATTAAACACCTGAAAACGCTACAAGCGTTGCGAAACTGCGGTTCGCTCGCGGCTGCTGCGGCCACGCTGCACCAGACACAGTCCGCCCTTTCTCACCAGTTCAGCGATCTGGAACAACGCCTCGGCTTCCGTCTTTTTGTGCGTAAAAGCCAGCCGCTACGCTTTACGCCGCAGGGTGAAATTCTCCTTCAGCTGGCGAATCAGGTTCTGCCGCAAATCGCGAGCGCGCTGCAGGCGTGTAACGAACCGCAGCAGACCAAACTGCGTATCGCTATTGAGTGCCACAGCTGTATTCAGTGGCTGACCCCCGCGCTTGAGAACTTCCGCCAGAAGTGGCCGCAGGTGGAGATGGACTTTAAATCCGGCGTGACGTTCGACCCGCAGCCATCGCTGCAGCAGGGCGAGCTGGATCTGGTCATGACCTCTGACATTCTGCCGCGCAGCGGCCTGCACTATTCGCCGATGTTTGATTATGAGGTGCGCCTGGTGCTGGCGCCGGACCACCCGCTGGCGGCCAAAACGCGCATCACGCCGGAAGACCTGGCGACGGAAACGCTGCTGATTTACCCGGTTCAGCGCAGTCGTCTGGATATCTGGCGTCACTTCCTGCAGCCCGCGGGCATTAGCCCGCAGCTGAAAAGCGTGGATAACACCCTGCTGCTGATTCAGATGGTGGCGGCCAGCATGGGTATCGCGGCGCTGCCGCACTGGGTGGTGGAGAGTTTTGAACGCCAGGGCCTGGTGGTCACCAAAACCCTGGGTGAAGGACTGTGGAGCCGGCTGTACGCCGCCGTGCGCGATGGCGAGCAGCGTCAGCCGATTACGGAGGCGTTTATTCGCTCAGCGCGGAACCACGCGTGCGACCATCTTCCGTTTGTGCGGAGCGCGGAGCGACCCAGCGTCGATGGACCCACAGCGAAGCCAGGATCACCGCTCCCCCAATAAGGAAGCTTGGCCAGTGCGGCTGTTGCTGCCAGATGGCAAGGTTGACCAGCAGCCCTGCCGGGACATGCACGTTGTTCATAATCCCCAGCGTACCGGCGTCGACCTGCGTCGCGCCGTAGTTCCACATGAAGTACCCCAACCCGGAAGCCACGACGCCCAGCCAGACCAGAACACCCCACTGTACGATGGTGGTAGGCAACTTTTGCGGGTTACCGAGCATAAACCACGCCGCTACCGCGACAATCGCGGCGCCCATATAAAACCATGCGAACGCGTTATGCTGCGGCATCGGACGGGTTTCCATCAGGCGTTTGTAGCCCACCATGCCGATAGCGAAACTGATGTTGGCGAGCTGGACGAACATCAGCCCGGTCCAGAAGTGATCGCTTACTTTGTCGTAGCGAATAATCGCCGCGCCAATCACCGCCAGCGCCGCGCTCAGCAGGTATCCCCAGCGCAGACGGCGTTTACTCAGCAGATCGTAAATCAGCGTGATGTAGAGCGGCGTCAGCACGGTAAAGAGCAGGAATTCCGAGACGGACAGATAGACGTAAGCCCGGAAGCTGAACAAATACATGATGCCGAGCTGCATCGCCCCCACCAGCATATACAGCACAATCGTTTTCAGCGACTGTCCGCGCGTGCGCAGAAACGGCAGGAACACCAGTGCCGCCAGCCCCACGCGCATCAGCACCGAGAAGTAGCTGTCGACCGAACCGGCAAGGTATTCGCCAATCAGGCTAAAGGAGAAGGCCCACAGGATAGTGGTGATAATGAGTAGCGCCACAATGCTTGTCTCTCAGAAAGAAGGAGAGGCATTGTAGCGAACTCTTTAGTTGACAACTGGGCAATAAACAATCAAGTGAAGATTATTCAAGGAACAGCTTGCGCAGATACTTCGGTACCGCGTTGTCAGCGTTAGAACCAATGACTTCCAGTTCAGGGTGGAGATCCTTCAGACGCTGGTGCGCGTTCTGCATGATGCAGCCCTTGCCTGCCATTGAAAGCATCTCGGCGTCGTTCATGCCGTCACCGAAGGCGATACAGTCTTTGAGCCCGAAGCCCAGGCGTTTCGCAACCGCTTCCAGCGCGTGACCTTTGGAGACGCCACCCGCCATCACTTCAAGACAGGTCAGGGTTGAGAAGCTTACGTTGACGCGATCGCCCCAGCGAGCGTTGATCGCCTGTTCCAGGGGGAGCAGCTCTTCGTGGCTGTCGCAGGTGAAGAACACCTTGCTGATCCCTTCCGGCTCCAGCAGGCCCGGTTCGTAAAGGGAGTAGTTGAATACCGCCTCCTTGAAGAAACGCATTTCATCCGGACGGTGGCGGTTCATAAACCAGTCGTCGTCGCGGTAAACGTTAGTGACGATAGCCGGGTTGTTATGCACCACGCCAAACAGATCGGCGGCAATATCGCGATCCAGGTTGTGGGTAAAGATCAGGTTGCCGTCGGTATCATGCACGCGCGCACCGTTGGAGGTGATCATGTACGATTTGATCTCGAGATTATCGCGGATCTGCCCCACGTCGACGTGGTGGCGGCCGGTGGCGAACACAAAGTTCACACCACGGGCAGTCAGGAGTTTTAAGGTCTCTTTCGCGTAAGGCGACAGGGTGTGGTCGGGGGAAAGCAGCGTGCCATCTAAATCAGATGCAACAACCTGGTACATAGGGATTTCAACCTCTGGTGGAAAACAAAAATCAATTATGCCTGTTGAAAAATTCAACAATGGCGTTGAGCGCGACTGAGCGCATAGCGTCCTTTTCAAAAAGGATCTCATGGAACGCGCCGTTAATGACCAGCGGTTTACCCCCTTCACAAGGGTGACCGGCAGCAGCGCGCAGTTCACAATAGCGGTCATGCATGCGGTTATCCACCACACGCTCTTCTTCCGCCTGAATCAGAAGCGTCGGCGTATCATCATCACCTACGCCCGCCAGCACCTGCTCACCGGCCATAATACCCTCCCGCACCCAGTGCCAGGTCGGGCCGCCGACGCGTAAGCGTGGTTCATCGGCATAAAAGCGCAGGTTGCGGCGATAACGCTGCCGACTGTGGGTTAAGACGTTGATGGCGAACGGCAGCGCGCGCCAGCGTCCTGTACCTATGGCGTAACCTTCACGAATGCGCTGATGGCCCTCAGCCCAGTCAAGAAGATGACGCACCATCCAGTCAGGAAAACGGATAACGATACCGTACATCGGCGCGGTCAGCGCAATGGCATCGCACTGGTGTTCATAACGCTGCAAAAACAGCGTCGATATCGCGCCCCCCATGGAGTGCGCAAGGATATACCGCTTGCGCCAGGGACCAGGCTGAACGTCCTGCTGCCAGAAGGCGGCAAAATCGTCGACGTAATCGCTGAAGCGATCGACGTGCCCACGGTGCGTGTCCGGTAGCAGTCGTCCGGACAGCCCCTGTCCACGATGGTCGATAATCAGGACATCGAACCCCATATGGACCAGGTCGTAGGCCAGCTCAGCGTATTTAACGTAGCTTTCAATACGCCCAGGGCAGACCACAATCACTCGATCATTTTTTTCATTTCGGAAACGAACGAAACGCACCGGGATGCCCCCGACGCCCGTAAACTCATCTTCCTCACGCTGCCGCCAGAAATCGGTCAGCGGCCCCATAGAGAAAGCAGCAAAAGCGTTTTCTCGTGTTTCCCAGTCCTTTTTCTGCTGAAACATTGGGTTTCCACTCACGTAATCCAGGGAATATCGTTTTTTTCGTCACCGGTCACAAAATGACTCAATAATAGCGTATTGTGGCATAAAAATAGACGGTTCGGGAGTTTCAAATGACCTTCGAGTGGTGGTTCGCCTACCTGCTGACATCCATTATCCTCAGCCTTTCTCCGGGTTCGGGTGCTATTAACACCATGACTACCTCCATCAACCACGGTTACCGCGGTGCGGTGGCGTCGATTGCCGGTTTGCAGGCCGGGCTGGGCATTCATATTGTGCTGGTTGGGATTGGTCTGGGGACACTTTTCTCCCGCTCGGTGCTGGCGTTTGAAGTGCTGAAATGGGCCGGGGCAGCTTATCTGATATGGCTCGGCATCCAGCAGTGGCGCGCGGCAGGTTCCATCAACCTGAATACTCTCGCGCAGACGCAAAACCGCGGCCATCTGTTTAAGCGGGCGGTGTTCGTCAACCTGACCAACCCGAAGAGCATCGTTTTCCTCGCCGCGCTGTTCCCGCAGTTTATCGTTCCGCATCAGCCGCAGGTGATGCAGTACGTGGTGCTGGGCGCGACCACCATTATCGTCGATATCATCGTGATGATTGGATACGCGACGCTGGCGCAGCGAATTGCGGCGTGGATTAAAGGGCCTAAGCAGATGAAGGCCCTGAATAAAGTCTTTGGCTCGCTGTTTATGCTGGTTGGCGCGCTGCTTGCGTCAGCGCGTCATGCTTAGCGAGAAATGATGAGATGAATGCCGAAGCCGGCGAACAGCGCGCCGGCGCAGCCGTCAATCCACTTCGCGATACGCTGGTAGCCGCGGCGCATCGCCGGTAAAGCGAACAGGCTGGCCACGATAGTAAACCAGGCAAAGGTTTCAACGACGATCAGCAGGAAGATGCCCCAGCGTGCGCCCGCACCGACGCTATCGCCGACAAACAGCGAGAACACGGAGCCGAAATAGATAATCGCTTTTGGGTTCGCCAGATTAGTCAGCAACCCTTTTACAAAGCTGCGACCGCCCGTTGCCAGCTCCACCTTTGGCTCTTCCGGTTTTTTCTCTTCTTTCTTCAGCGCCCCGCGCAGCATTTGGTAGCCCATCCAGCACAGGTACAGCCCGCCGCCGACCATAATGATGTTATGCAGCCAGGCCATCTTCGCCAGGATCAGGTTCAGACCGAGCAGCGCAACGGCCGCCCAGACCATAACGCCCATGGTGATACCGAGCACGCCCATCATCGCCTCTTTTCGGGAGCGGCTGACGGCCGTTTGTGACACGAAGAAAAAGTCTGGGCCGGGGCTCATCAGCGCAACGATGTGCACTAATGCCACGGTGAGAAATAGCATTAACATAATTAGCTCGCGGGGAAATAATTTAGTGAGTCATCATCCTGGCACTTTTTCGCCCGGCTGACTACTCCTCATCGTCACCGTCGGCGTGAGAGCGGATGAGCGCCATAAACTCTTTACCGAAGCGCTCCAGCTTGCGCGTGCCGACGCCGTTGACGCTGAGCATTTCGCTGGCGCTGAGCGGCATCTGCTCGGCCATCTCAATCAGCGTCGCGTCGTTGAACACCACGTAAGGCGGGATGTTTTCCTCGTCGGCGATGGCTTTACGCAGCTTGCGCAGTTTGGCGAACAGCTTGCGGTCGTAATTTCCGCCGTAGGATTTCTGCATCACGCGCGGCTTCAGGGCGATGACGCGCGGCACGGCGAGCTTCAGTTCAACGTCACCGCGCAGCACCGGACGCGCGGCCTCCGTGAGCTGAAGCGCGGAGTGCTGAGCAATGTTCTGCGTAGCGAAGCCGAGGTGGATCAGCTGGCGAATGATGCTCACCCAGTGCTCGTGGCTCTGGTCCTTGCCAATACCGTAGACAGGCAGCTTGTCGTGGCCCATGTCGCGGATACGCTGGTTGTTGGCACCGCGCAGCACTTCCACCACGTAGCCCATCCCGAAGCGCTGGTTCACGCGGTAAATGGTTGAGAGCGCCTTACGCGCGTCCATCAGGCCATCGTACTGTTTCGGCGGATCCAGGCAGATATCGCAGTTGCCGCACGGCTCCTGTCGCCCTTCACCAAAGTAGTTGAGCAGAACCAGACGACGGCAGGTTTGCGCTTCGGCAAACGCGCCCATCGCGTTGAGCTTGTGGCGCTCGATATCCTGCAGCTGTCCCTGCGGCTTCTCTTCCAGACAGCGGCGCAGCCACGCCATATCGGCCGGATCGTAAAACAGCATCGCTTCCGCAGGCAGGCCGTCGCGCCCGGCGCGGCCGGTTTCCTGATAGTAGGATTCGATATTGCGCGGAATGTCGAAATGCACCACGAAGCGCACGTTGGGCTTGTTGATCCCCATCCCAAACGCCACCGTCGCGACCACGATCTGCAGGTCATCGCGCTGGAATTTTTCCTGCACGTCGGCACGGATGTGGTTCTCTAATCCGGCGTGATAGGCGGCGGCGCTAAAGCCGCGGTTTTGCAGACGCGCGGCGGTGTCTTCCACCTTTGCGCGGCTGTTGCAGTAGATGATGCCGGACTTGCCGCGCTGCTCCTGCACGTAGCGCAGAAGCTGATCCAGCGGCTTGAATTTTTCCATCAGCATATAGCGGATGTTGGGGCGGTCGAAGCTGCTGACCTGAATATAGGGGTCGTTCAACCCGAGCAGGCGAACGATATCCAGCCGCGTAGTGTCATCTGCCGTAGCGGTAAGCGCCATAAACGGCAGCTCGGGGAAGCGCTGACGCAGCTGGCCGAGGGCGGCGTATTCCGGGCGAAAATCGTGTCCCCACTGGGAAATACAGTGCGCTTCATCCACCGCCAGCAGGACCGGGTTCCAGTGCGCCAGGTGATCGAGGAAGTTATCCAGCATCAGGCGTTCCGGCGCGATATACAGCAGGCGAATCTGCCCGGTGCGACACCCGGCCATCACCTCTTGCTGCTGCTCCCGGGTTTGGGTCGAGTTGAGACAGGCCGCCGCCACGCCGTTGGCGAGCAGCTGGTCAACCTGGTCTTTCATCAGAGAAATTAGGGGGGATACCACGACCGTCAGGCCGTTAAGCACCAGCGCGGGCACCTGATAACAGAGGGACTTGCCGCCACCGGTAGGCATCACCACCAGGCAATCACGACCTTCCAGCACCGTTTCAATGATGGTTTCCTGGCCAGGGCGGAACTGCTGGTAGCCAAAGGTTTCATGCAAAACCTGTTTAGCCAGCGACTCCTGATTCAATACTTCCGCCTGCGCCACGTTAACCCCATATGCCTGAAATGAAACAGGCGCTATTTTCAGCGCCTGAGAGAGAAACTTCAACGTTTAACGCAAAAACATTCGAACAGTCTAGAGAATATCGTTCAGCATCACGCCCACGCCGACGCGGGTCTGGTTGAAGTTGTAATCGATAAGCGACTCGCCGTAACCGCTGTAGACTTGCGTATAAAGGCGGACATGCTTGCTTACCGGATAGCTTAAGCCCACTTCCGCGCCGCCGTAGCCGGTGTTCCAGTTGTACTGACCTTTCGCACTCAGCACGGCATCACCTAACTGGTAGCCGACTTTAAGCTGGTAGTAGCCCATATATTTGGTGATGTCCGGGTTGTCATCAGTGCTGCCGACCACATACCACGGCTTCACTTCCACCATCCAGTTACCGTTCTGCGCCATCAGACGCGTATAGGCACGGTTCCAGCTACGGGATGTCGGATCGGAACGTCCGTTAGAATCATGGTTAAAGCCCACTTCCACATCGCGTAACGTCCAGCCCGCAAACTCATAATCCGTTGCAAAGCCGAGGAACAGCTGGGGCTCATAGTTGGTTTCGCGGAACGGCGAGGATTCCCCGCTGTTAGAGAGCTGCCACCAGGACTTCTGCGTATAGGAGGCACCAAACACCGAGTTCGGTCCCAGAATGCCGCGCCAGAACGGGAAAGCGAGGCTGAGCTGGAACTTCACCTCATCTTTACGCGCATTATCAGACCAGTTATAGGAGCTTATCGCCTCTTTGTTGAGATCGCTGGTCTGGGTGTAAATCACGTAGTTGGTATCATACGGATAGAGCGTGAACGGATTGTCATGCTCCTGAAGAAGGTTCGCGATAATGCTACCGTGAACGGCAGGCTTATCATGCACCTCTTTGATTGTCGCTTCCTGCGCAAAGGCTGTGAGGGGCAGCGAAATCGCCGCCAGTAACCAGGCCAGATACGTCCGCATCGGTGGTGTTCTCCTGCAAAAGAGTAAAATTACCTGAATAGTTATGTGGCGGACATTCTACAGACTTATGCGACAACTGCTGCATCCTCATTTCTGAAAGTGGAATTCCTTGTTGCCGAGGCATAAAATCAACATTTTATTAACAATAAGGATGTGATGCCTCATGTCAGCCATGCTTACCGCCGAAGAAGTGTTAAAACTCGTGGGCGAGATTTTTGTTTACCATATGCCGTTTAACCGCGCGCTGGGACTGGAGCTGGAGCGTTACGAGAAAGACTTTGCCCAGTTGAGTTTCAACAATCAGCCGATGATGGTGGGTAATTGGGCACAAAGTATTTTGCACGGCGGCGTGATTGCCTCCGCGCTTGACGTGGCGGCAGGTCTGGTCTGCGTGGGCAGTACGCTGACCCGCCATGACACCATCAACGAAGACGAACTCCGCCAGCGTCTGGCGCGCATGGGTACCATTGATCTGCGGGTCGACTATCTTCGGCCGGGGCGTGGAAATCGCTTTACCTGTACCAGCAGCCTGCTGCGCGCGGGGAATAAAGTCGCCGTGGCGCGCGTTGAATTACACAACGAAGAACAGGTGTATATCGCCAGCGCAACCGCCACTTATATGGTGGGTTGAGGCGGCAAAATCGGGTAAAATTACTTCACTTTTTTGTAACGGATTTTCCCGATGGATGCTAAACAGACGCGGCAGGGCATTTTACTCGCCCTTGCCGCTTATTTTATTTGGGGTATCGCCCCGGCGTATTTCAAGCTTATCGCCTACGTTCCGGCCGATGAGATCCTGACTCACCGCGTCATCTGGTCGTTCTTCTTTATGATTGCGCTGATGAGCCTCAGCCGTCAGTGGTCGGGCGTCAAAACGCTTCTGCAAACCCCGAAGAAGATCTTCCTGCTGGCACTCTCTGCCGTGCTGATTGGCGGCAACTGGCTGCTGTTTATCTGGGCGGTGAATAACCATCACATGCTCGAAGCGAGCCTGGGGTACTTCATTAACCCGCTGGTGAATATCGTGCTGGGGATGATTTTCCTCGGTGAGCGCTTCCGCCGGATGCAGTGGGTGGCGGTGATTCTGGCCTTCTGCGGCGTACTGGTGCAGCTCTGGACCTTCGGCTCGCTGCCGATTATTGCCCTCGGCCTGGCGTTCAGCTTTGCGTTCTACGGCCTGGTGCGTAAGAAGATTGCGGTGGAAGCGCAGACAGGGATGCTGTTTGAAACCCTGTGGCTGCTGCCCGTGGCGGCGATTTATCTTTTCGGCATCGCCGACAGCCCAACCAGCCACATGGGCAGCAACCCGTGGTCGCTGAACCTGATGCTGATGGCGGCGGGCGTGGTGACCACTATTCCACTGCTGTGCTTCACCGGTGCGGCGACGCGCCTGCGTCTCTCCACGCTGGGTTTCTTCCAGTACATTGGCCCGACGCTAATGTTCCTGCTGGCGGTGGTGTTTTACGGCGAGGTGCCGGGGGCGGATAAGATGGTGACGTTCGCCTTTATCTGGGTGGCGCTGGCGATTTTCGTCGCCGATGCGATTTATACCCAGCGCAGGGGGCGTAAAGGGCTGTAAAGTTGCCCTCACCCTAACCCTCTCCCACAGGGAGAGGGAATTCGATCGTTGGGCGGGTAAGCGCAGCGCCACCCGCCAGATTTTTACAGCCAGTTCCGGCGCTTAAAGTACAGATACGGCGCCAGCCCCGCGAGGATCATAAAGATAATCGCCCCCGGGTAACCAAAGCTCCACTTCAGCTCCGGCATAAACTCGAAGTTCATCCCGTAGCTGGATGCCACCAGCGTTGGCGGCAGGAACACTACGGACACTACCGAGAAGATCTTGATGATGCGGTTCTGCTCGATGTTGATAAAGCCCATCGCCGCCTGCATCAGGAAGTTCACCTTCTGGAACAGAGATTCGTTGTGCGGCAGCAGGGATTCGATGTCTCGTAAAATCTCACGCGCCTGCTCCAGCTGACCGCCCGGCAGACGCGCCTTGCGCACCAGGAAGTTCAGCGCGCGCTGGGTATCCATCAGGCACAAACGCACCTTCCAGCCGATATCTTCCAGCTCTGCCAGCGTGGACAACGCTTCGTCATATTCGTCGCCCTGATGGCCTTCCATGATCACGCGGCTCAGCTTTTCCAGATCGCTGTAGATGTTTTCAATTTCATCCGCCAGCTGTTCAATTTTGGTCTCGAACAGATCGAGCAGCAGCTCGTACGCGTTGCCGTCTACCATCGCCTGGCTACGGGCGCGCATGCGGTAGAGGCGGAATGCCGGTAGCTCACGCTCGCGCAGGGTAAACAGACGACCATCGCGAATGGTAAACGCCACGGTGGAGTTGCCCGCGTGGTCTTCGGCATCTTCAAAGAAGAAGAAGGAGTGAATGTGCAGACCGTCTTCGTCTTCAAAAAAACGCGCGGATGCTTCGATGTCTTCCAGTTCCGGGCGCGTTGCCAGGCTTTGCCCCAGCTCAGATTGTACGCGAAGGCGCTCATCGTCGTCCGGCTCGACCAGATCCACCCATACGGCATCAATGAGGGGCTGTGACTCTTCGGCTTCAAGCCGAGTCAGTCGGTTATTTTCGAGTTGAAATGCGCTCAACATGACCGGGACTCCCAATGCAAAAAATATCGGACAGTTCGGTGGGCACACAGAAACAAATTGGGTTTCAGACCATTAAACAGCCTGACTCAGCGCGACGGGAATAATGCAGTCGCTGACAACCACTAAGGCCATCAGCAAGAGGAGATAGCCTTAGGAGTTGTTCCTGGATGACAGGGAATTGAGCCAGTATCTACTGGGTGTGTCCAAGGCGAATGTCCTCTTAGCGTAATCGTGCGCGCATGTTACGCCAGCTATAACTGTGGCGTCAACACGCAACGAAACGCTGAAGGGCATTAATTGACCTTCAACGTATAAGGCTAGCAGATTATTACAAAATAATGATATTTTTCTGAATGTTAGACTGTTTCCAGCTTCGCGTAGGCCGCCACCAGCCATTTGATCCCCTGCCCCTGGAACGCCACCTGCAGGCGGCTGTGCTCGCCGCTGCCTTCCAGATTCACAATGGTGCCTTCGCCAAACTTCGAATGACGCACGCGCTGGCCCAGCTTGTAGCCAGTGTCGGTTTCCGCAATCGGCGATCCCATGCGCTGATGGCTGACAGGACGACTGATGCTTGCCCGCAGACGCACCTCCTCCACGCACTCTTCCGGCAGTTCGCCGATAAAGCGCGACGGACGGTGATAAACCTCTTTCCCGTACAGACGGCGGGTTTCCGCATAGGTCAGCGTCAGCTTTTGCATCGCGCGCGTCACGCCCACGTAGGCCAGACGGCGTTCCTCTTCCAGACGACCGCCTTCATCCAGCGACATCTGGCTCGGGAACATCCCCTCTTCCATCCCGACGATGAACACCTGCGGAAACTCCAGTCCTTTGGCGGAGTGCAGGGTCATGAGCTGAACCGCATCCTGCCAGGTATCCGCCTGCCCTTCCCCCGCTTCCAGCGCGGCGTGGGAGAGGAACGCCTGCAGCGGCATCAGGTCTTCGTCTTCTTCGTTGTAGCTGAACTGGCGCGTTGCCGTGACCAGTTCCTCTAAGTTCTCAATACGGGTCTGGCCCTTCTCGCCTTTTTCCTGCTCGTACATGGTGCGCAGGCCGGAATCTTTAATCACCCGGTCGGTCTGCACGTGCAGCGGCATGTCGGCCGTTTCCTGCGCGAGGGCGTCAATCAGCTCAAGGAAGCGCTGCAGGGCGCTGGCCGCGCGTCCGGCAAGGGCCTTTTCCTGCAGCAGCTCGCGGCACGCCTGCCACAGCGTCAGCTGACGGTCGCGCGAGGCCTGACGCACCACGTCCAGCGTACGGTCGCCAATCCCGCGGGTCGGCGTGTTGACCACGCGTTCAAACGCCGCGTCGTCGTTACGGTTGGCAATCAGACGCAGATACGAGAGCGCATCTTTGATTTCCTGACGTTCGAAGAAGCGCATGCCGCCGTAAATGCGGTACGGCATGCTCACCTGCAGCAGCGCCTCTTCCAGCACGCGCGACTGGGCGTTGCTGCGATAGAGAATGGCGCACTGCTCCAGCGCGCCGCCGTTGTCCTGCCAGGTTTTGATACGGTTGACCACGAAGCGCGCTTCGTCGAGTTCGTTGAAGGCGCAGTAAATCGAAATCGGTTCGCCGTCGACGCCGTCGGTCCACAGCTTTTTACCCAGACGCCCGTTATTGTTCTCAATCAGGGCGTTGGCCGCGCTGAGGATATTGCTGGTCGAGCGGTAGTTCTGCTCCAGACGGATGGTTTCGGCGCCGGGGAAGTCGTTAAGGAAGCGCTGAATGTTCTCCACCTGCGCCCCGCGCCAGCCGTAGATCGACTGGTCGTCATCGCCCACGATCATCACCTTGCCGGTATCCCCGGCCAGCAGGCGGATCCAAGCGTACTGGATGTTGTTGGTATCCTGGAATTCGTCCACCAGGATATTGGTGAAGCGTTCACGGTAGTGCTGCAGGATGTGCGGTTTGTTCAGCCACAGCTCGTGGGCGCGCAGCAACAGTTCGGCAAAGTCCACCAGCCCGGCGCGGTCACACGCTTCCTGGTAGGCCTTGTAGACGTTCTGCCAGGTCTGCTCGACCGGGTTGCCGAAGCTCTGAATGTGGTGCGGGCGCAGCCCCTCGTCTTTCTGGCCGTTGATGTACCACATCGCCTGACGCGGCGGCCACTGCTTCTCGTCGAGGTTCATCGCCTTGATCAGGCGCTTCAGCAGACGGAGCTGGTCTTCGCTGTCGAGGATCTGGAAATCCTGCGGCAGGTTGGCGTCCATATGGTGCGCCCGCAGCAGACGGTGCGCCAGCCCGTGGAAGGTGCCGACCCACATGCCGCCCTGGCTGGTGCCCATCAGCTGCGCGATGCGGTGGCGCATCTCTGCCGCCGCCTTGTTGGTGAACGTGACCGCCATGATGGAGTACGGCGAGCAGTTTTCCACGCTCTGCAGCCAGGCGATACGGTGAACCAGCACGCGCGTCTTACCACTGCCCGCTCCAGCCAGCACCAGCAGGTTGGTGCGCGAGGCGGCAACCGCGTCACGCTGTTTGTCATTAAGGCTGTCGAGCAGGTAAGAAACGTCCATTGGCACCGTCACGTCATGTCGGGCAGGCGAATAGCATTCGCCAAAACCCTGTTAATTTATACAGAACAATTGATGATTATATCAGCGTCGTGAGGGATGCCAACCGTGAAATTTCCACGTGCGGCAGAAGACGGCTATCGGAGGCGATCATCAGGTCAGCATTTTCCGGCTTGATCCAGCAGGCCTGCATCCCGCAGCGGATGGCGCCGGCCACGTCTGTGGTCAGGTCATCCCCCACGTGCAGGATCTCACCCAGCGGCAGGTTAAGTTTATCTGCCGCCAGATGGTACATGTCACTGAACGGCTTCGCGCGCCCGTGAGGACCCGCACGCAGCACGAATTCGAAGTAATCACTCAGGCCAAAAAGCTCCGGCTGGGCATTGCCGTTGGTGATGGCCACCAGCGGCCACTTTTCGGCAAGCTTCGCCAGCGTGTCGTGGGTTTCCTGCGGCACGTCGATACGGCTGCGCCATTTGGCGAAGTTTTCCATGGCCGCTTCCGCCCCAATGGCAGCATCCTGTGTGCTCAGACCCACGTTGAGCATCGCCTGCTCAACCGCGCGACGACGCCATTCGGTCACGTCGTGGTAAATGTCCGGCTCGGTCTCACGCAGGGACTGGCGCAGCTTCTGGAAGTCCTTGTTCTGTATCGCCTTCAGCGCGGGATGGTAGTTCTGCACAAACGCCAGGGACTCCTGCTCGGTGCGCAGGATCACCTCGCGGTTGTCATAAAGAGTGTCATCAAGGTCAAACGTCAGGGCTGAGATCTGACCGAGTGGGCGGTAAAAACGCATTATTTCCCCCGTTTGGCGCGTGGATGCGCCGCGTCATACACCGAGGCAAGGTGCTGGAAGTCTAGGTGGGTATAGATTTGAGTGGTCGACAGATTTGCGTGGCCAAGCAGTTCCTGCACGCCGCGCAGATCGCCGCTCGACTCAAGCATGTGTGTCGCAAAGGAGTGGCGCAGCTTGTGCGGGTGAACGTGGCTGTTCAGCCCCTGCTTAATGCCCCACTCCGCAAAGCGCTTCTGCACGTTACGCGCCGAGATCCTCTTGCCGAGCTTCGACAGGAACAGCGCATCTTCGTCGGAGCCAAACAGCCCGCGCAGGTCAAGCCAGTGCTCAATCCAGGAGACCGCATTGCGGCCAATCGGCAGGCGGCGCTCTTTGCTGCCCTTACCCATTACCCACACTTCGCCCGATTCCAGATCGAGATGCTTGAGATCAAGGTTGACGAGTTCAGACAGACGCAGCCCGGCACCATACATCACCTCCAGCATCGCGCGATCGCGCACGGCCAGCGGATCGTTCAGATCGATATCCAGCAGGCGGTTTACGTCGTCAACGTCAATATTTTTAGGCAGATGGCGCGGCGCCTTCGGCGTGGCGATCCCTTTTGCCGGGTTGGCTTTTAAGCCCCCCTGACTGACCAGCCAGTCGAAGAAGCTGCGCAGCGCAGAGAGCCTGAGCGCCAGGCTTGCCGGGCTGAGATTTTTTTTACGGCTACGCACGACAAACCCGCGTACCGTCGCAGCGTCACATTGTTGCCAGCTTTTCAGGCCGATCTCGTCGGCAATCTGCATGATGGCATCAAGCTGACGCTGATAGTTAAGCAGCGTAATGGGGCTAAGCTGACGTTCCACGCCGAGATAGCGCAGAAAGCGCGAGACGTCAGTGGCGAGCAGTCCGTCCATCATACGCGCTCAATCCAGCGCTCCAGCAGCTCAGGCAGCATCAGGGCGATCTCCTGCAGCAGGTGCGTGGCTTGCCCCTGCTCGTAGTGATGCGCGTCGCGGCTGGTAAATAATATGACGCCCAGATCGCCATCGCGCCCCATCAGCGACATCGCCACCGAGCCAATCGCTTTGGCTTCCGGTAATACCACCAGCAGCTCAGGCCCGTTCAGCGGCCCCAGATAGTGGTGATCATGGCCCAGACGCTGAATGCGCAGCGGTTCAAATGCCTGACGGCTGAGTGCCAGATGGGTAAATCCCGACGGCGCGCCGATGCGCCAGCGGTCAGGGAAAAGACGAATCGTTGCGCCCGCCAGCCCCAGCTCGCGCGCCCAGCGGTGGAAACGGCTGAGGAACTCGTCGAGGCTGTGCGCCGACGCCAGACGCGCCTGCAGATGCAGCAGTCGATAGAACAGGCTTTCGTTGGTGCTGGCCTGCTCCATCAGCAGCGTCATGTTCTCTTCAAGCTGGCTGATGTGGTTGCGCGAGCGCGCCATGTGCCATTCGACCAGCGACACGGTTCCGCGAACCGGGTGCGGCACGCGCATCTCTTCGACGACGCGTGCATTGCGAATAAAAAACTCAGGATTGCGCAGCAGATAATCAACAACAGCCCTGTCGTCCAGTTCCGTCACTGTTTCCTGCAGTTCTTCCCCTGGTTGTTTCATAGATGGATAAACCCGTCATAGACATGTGCCGCCGGGCCAGTCATATACAGTGGATGACCCGGTCCTTTCCAGGCGATATCAAGCCGACCGCCCGGTAATTCCACGCGAACCTCTTCAGCCAGTAACCCCTGGGAGATGCCCACGGCCACCGCAGCACAGGCACCGCTTCCGCAGGCCTGAGTCTCACCCGCGCCGCGCTCGTAAACCCGCAGGCGAATGTGTTCGCGCTTCACCACCTGCATAAAGCCGATGTTCGCGCGCTCCGGGAAACGTTCGTGGCTTTCCAGTACCGGGCCGAGCGTTTCGACCGCGGCAGTTTCCACATCATCAACCTGAATCACGCAGTGTGGGTTACCCATTGAGACGACGCCGCACAATACTGTCTGCTCGGCCGCACGCATAATATAGGTCTTTTCCGCTTTGTTTGCGCGAAACGGCACGACGGAGGGCTCGAAGTTAGGCTCGCCCATGTTCACGCGCACCAGCTCATCATCGGTGACGCTGAGCACCATGCGACCATTGGCCGTGCTGACGCGAATATCACGCTTGTTGGTCAGCCCTTTCAGGCGGACAAAGCGGGCGAAACAGCGCGCGCCGTTGCCGCACTGGTTAACTTCGCTGCCGTCCGCGTTAAAAATACGGTAGTGGAAATCAAGATCGGGATCGTACGGTGGCTCGACCACCAGCAGCTGATCGAACCCCACGCCCAGATGCCGATCCGCCAGGCGACGGATCAGTTCAGGCGAGAAAAACACATTCTGCGTTACCGCGTCGACGACCATAAAATCGTTGCCAAGGCCATGCATTTTAGAGAACTGCATCATTTGCTCCATTGCGCGGGTACAGAACGTTGTCGTCAGAGATTAACCTGAGTCGGGCCACCGTTGTCGCCACGGTCGTTAGTATTTGGCGTGGTAGACTCAATGCCGCTGTTAACCGGTTTCGTCGGCGGCGGTGCGGTTTTATCCGCAGGCGGAAAGTACAGTGGTCCCTTCAGTCCGCAGCCAGTCAGGCTAAACAGCGTGATGAGAACGGCAAGCGTTCGGAAAGCGTTTTTCATTATAAAGTTGCCCGTAAGTTCAAATCTGTTTCTATCATCGCAGGAGAAGACACAAAAGCAAGAGTTTGCCGCTTTCCTGCAACGGGAATTATTTAGGGTTATACTGCCGGCATCACGAAAAACAGGAACAAAACCATGAACGACAGTGAATTCCATCGCCTTGCCGACAACCTGTGGATGACCATCGAAGAGCGTCTTGACGACTGGGACGGTGACAGCGATATCGATTGTGAAATCAACGGCGGCATTCTGACCCTGAGCTTCGAAAATGGCAGCAAAATTATTATTAACCGCCAGGAGCCGCTTCACCAGGTGTGGCTGGCCGCTAAACAGGGCGGCTATCATTTCGATCTGAAAGACGGGGAATGGGTTTGCGACCGTAGCGGCGTACCGTTCTGGGATCTGCTGGAACAGGCGGCGACCGCGCAGGCGGGTGAGAACGTGAGTTTCAGGTAGTTTTCTTGCCCGGTGGCGGCTGCGCCTTACCGGGCCTACAACGGCTCGAACCGTAGGCCGGGTAAACGTAAGCGCCCCCCGGCGAAAAGGCTCAGGAGAAATACTGCTGCAACAGCGGGGCGGTGTCCTGATTGGCAGGCGCTGCAGGCGTGACGGATTGGGTGCGGAACGGAATCACCTGCGTACGGCCGTCGACGTTCACAATCTGGTAGAACTGCGGCAGGTTAAAGTTGATAAAGCTTGAGCCGTAGGTAAAGCGGTCATGCGAAGAGGAGTAGAAGCGGCTGACGTCGCGCACCAGCTCCTCTTTACTGCCTTCACAATGGTGATACACCTCGGCGCGGTTAGTCTCATCCAGAATGTAGATGTTGAATCCGGCATCGTCGCCCGACTCTTCAAAGAAGAACTGAATAATCCCTTCACTGGCGAATCCGTCCACCACCTGCGGGAGCTTAACGTGGTTGGTTTCCACCTGCACCGACAGGCCATGCAGCTTGTTGTGTGAAATCGCGCCGTAAAACTCGATGGCGTTTTCCAGCTTCTGTACCGACACGTTCAGGCGCTCGAAGAACAGTCCCCAGGTCTGTCCGGAGACGCGCAGCGCTTTAAAGCGACCGGTTTCCTGACGAGTACTGGAGAGACGCAGTTCGATACACTCAGAAACCAGCTGCTGCACGCGGGTACGAATTAAACCGCGCAGGTGCTGGCTGTAGCAGAACACTTCCACGCTGTCCGGCGGCGCGGCATCCTGGTGCATCTTGCCAAGAATGGTTTTCAGCGCTTCGATCATTGCCTGCTCGCCGTTGAAGTGCAGGGTACGCACTTCGTTCCACGAGTTGCGGTACAACAGATCGACACTGCCTACCAGGCAGTTTTGCTGCTCGCCAAAGCTAAAGACGTCCAGCTTGCGGAAGTCAAAGTGAACCACCTGATTGCGGAAGGCTGCCGTCGGGTCGTATTCCAGGTTGACGATAATCGCCAGATGGCGAATCTCACACGGGCTGTAGAGCGCTTTCGGCGTAGGGGCAGGCAGACGCAGCGGGAAGTGGTGCGATACATCCGTGACCATCTCCTGCAGCTTAGCAAGATCAACCACCTCGTTGCCTTTGATAAACAGGCGCGTGCGCGAGGTCAGCAGGCCGTTAAACCAGGCCCAGGCCACCAGCTTGTTCAGATAGCGGTTATACTCCAGCGGCTGATGGCTGATGATTGAATCCATGCTTGGCGCACGGTTGTACAGATACCACCCGGTGCGGTTCGCGCGGCCCGGCGGCACAAAGATAAAGGTCAGATTCGGTTCAGACAGGTCTGGCGAAATCTGCGGGTTAACCAGGGTAACTTTACCCGGCAGCGCTTCAAACGCGGCGTAAAGCTTACGGGTCAATACCCCGATGTCCTGCGGGCTGGCAGAAACGCTGAGGTTGTTACGGCGCGCAAAGCGGATCAGGTTGCGGTAGCTTTGCATCATCGCATCGAGCAGTTCGTTGTGCGCTTCACGCACCTGATCGATTTTCCAGTTGGCCCGGTTGTCGAGCATGGACAGACGCGCTTCGTCCCATCCCCACTCTTTCACTAACTGACTGACTACTTCACGACGCCAGCCCACGCAGGCGCGTTCGCGGCTCAATTTCTCACAGACTTTGAGATAGAAACATCGACGCACCAGGTCAAGACGCGTGGTGTCATCAATGGCTTTCAGGTATTCGGTCACGCGCTCCAGCATCATGCAGTAGGCGTCCAGCCCGAAGGAGACGATTTCCCCGTCGTGCAGACGCTGCTTGATATCTTTCGCCAGCAGGCGCGGCGTAGGGTATTCCCAGGAATAGGCTTCCAACAGCAGCGTTTTCAGCACCGCTTTATAAGGTGAGTCGATACTCTTATAGAGCTGCCAGAGGCTTGCGCCAAAATACTCTTCTGCTGACAGAGAGCTGAGGCCGCCGAGGTCCAACCATTCGTTTGGCGTCAGTACGCCCTGCGCGTAAAGCGACATGACGTAGTCATCGTAATGCTCTTCTTCTTCGCACGGGACCATATTCCACAGAATACGCTTCCCGGCCAGGCGCACAGCAGTACGGTAAAATTCATCCAGCAGTAAGATGTGCTGAGTCGAGCCGCAGTCCTCACCACCCAGACTGCCGCTTTCGTTATGGCGGAAACGGTTTTCATCAATCAGGAAGAAGCTCACTTCCACGCCGAGCGAGGCCGCCCAGCTCTCCAGCAGGCTGCATTTACGCTGCAGTAGCTGACGCTCGTCGTTATCGAGCCAGGACTGATGACAGACCCAGATGTCCAGGTCCGAAGAACAGCTTTGCCCTACCGATGAGGTGCTCCCCATTGAGTAAACGCCGGTAATAGGCAGTTCACCTTTTGGAGATTCCTGTGGCGGCATGCCGCGGTAAAGTTCCAGCTCGTTCAGATAATGCTGTTGGGTTTCATCAGGCGTGAAAAGGCAAATGCCCTGGGGAACGTTACCGTCAAGGTAGCCAGGCATCAGCGGATGGTGATAGTGCAATAATGTCGGCAGCAGACTGTATACCTGCTGGAAAGCAGGGCCCATGGCAGCAAGCGCGCGATCCACACGCAGTTGATTTATGGCATCCAGTCTCTGTTTCAGAGTCTCAATATAGAGGTACAAGACGTATCGCCTGATGTTTCCGGGTGTCGCAAGCTATTCAAAACACGAGTAACAGCGGACCCGCAGTATTTCAAAAAGATAACCGTTACCCTTTTTCGCCCTTATCATTTTTGGTGGTACCGACGAAAAAATGGTCTAAAACGTGATCAATTTAACACCTTGCCGGTTGACCGTAAAGAAAGATGCGCTACATACAAGTGTAGCACCGTTCTGTACGTGTAAATTCCTGAATACGGCTCTGGCTGACGAATACGCCGCCTTGTCCCTCTCACGCTTCATCAACCGTAAAACTGCCATCCCAGAGTCAACAATGTTAGGATGGTTAGCGATTGATAATGACGGTAACAAGCATGTTAGACAATGTTTTGAGAATTGCCACACGCCAAAGCCCTCTCGCGCTCTGGCAGGCACATTATGTGAAGCAGCGCCTGGAAGCCTGCCACAGTGGATTGCGCGTCGAACTGGTGCCGATGGTCACGCGCGGTGACGTGATCCTCGATACGCCTCTGGCGAAAGTGGGCGGCAAAGGCCTGTTTGTCAAAGAACTGGAACTGGCATTGCTTGAGAACCGCGCCGATATCGCCGTACATTCGATGAAAGACGTGCCCGTCGAGTTCCCGGAAGGGCTGGGGCTGGTGACCATCTGCGAGCGCGAAGATCCGCGCGATGCGTTTGTCTCCAACCACTACGACTCGCTCGACGCGCTGCCGGAGGGTAGCGTGGTTGGCACGTCCAGTTTACGCCGTCAGTGTCAGCTGGCGGAGCGCCGTCCTGACCTGATCATCCGCTCACTGCGCGGTAACGTCGGCACGCGTCTGGGCAAGCTGGATAACGGCGATTACGATGCCATTATCCTCGCCGTTGCCGGTCTGAAGCGTCTGGGGCTGGAGTCGCGCATTCGCGTGGCGCTGCCGCCAGAGCTGTCGCTGCCGGCCGTGGGCCAGGGTGCAGTCGGCATCGAGTGCCGCCTGAACGATGCGCGTACCCGCGAACTGCTCGCACCGCTGAACCATGACGAGACCGCTACCCGCGTAAAAGCGGAACGGGCGATGAATACCCGCCTCGAAGGCGGGTGCCAGGTTCCAATTGGCAGCTATGCTGAATTGACGAATGGCGAACTGTGGCTGCGCGCGCTGGTGGGCGCCCCGGACGGTTCGCAGATGGTACGCGGCGAACGTCGCGGTAAAGCGCAAGATGCCGAGCAGCTTGGCGTGTCGCTGGCGGAAGAATTACTGGATAACGGCGCCCGCGAGATTCTGGCTGACGTTTACAACGGAGAACCCCCTGCATGAGTATTCTCGTCACCCGCCCTTCTCCCGCAGGAGAGCAGTTAGTGAGCCGTCTGCGCACACTGGGGCAGGTGGCCTGGAGTTTTCCGCTCATTGAATTCTCACCCGGTCGGGAGCTCTCTGCGCTCGCCGACCAGATGAATACCCTTCAGGAAGGTGACCTGCTGTTTGCGCTGTCGCAACATGCCGTGGAATTTGCCCACGCTCAGCTGCAGCAGCAGGACCTGGCCTGGCCAGCCGCCCCCTGCTATTTCGCGATTGGTCGTACAACGGCCCTGGCACTGCATACCGTAAGCGGCGCGGACGTTCGTTACCCGTTAGATCGGGAAATCAGTGAAGTCTTGCTACAATTACCTGAATTACAAACTATTGCCGGAAAGCGTGCGCTCATTTTGCGCGGCAACGGTGGCCGCGAGCTGCTGGGTGAAACGCTGCGTGAACGCGGTGCGAACGTGACGTTTATTGAGTGCTACCAGCGCTGTGCAAAACACTACGATGGCGCGGAAGAGGCGATGCGCTGGCACGCGCGCGGCATTAATACGCTGGTGGTCACCAGTGGTGAAATGTTACAACAGCTTTGGTCGCTGATACCGCTTTGGTATCGCGAAAACTGGTTACTCCGCTGTCGGCTTCTGGTCGTCAGTGAGCGTCTGGCGAACCAGGCCCGGGAACTGGGCTGGCAGGATATTCGGATCGCTGATAACGCCGACAACGATGCGCTGCTGCGCGCATTACAATAACTCTCAAATGGGAAGCCATAATGACGGAACACGAAAAATCCTCCGCCGTGGTTGAAGAGACCAGGGAGACTGTGGAGACGACGCCACAGCCAGAGACGACTGAGAAAACCGCTGAGAAGAAAAACAGCAGCAACAAAACGAGCCTCGCGCTGAGCGCGATTGCCATCGCCATTGCGCTGGCAGCGGGGGTTGGCCTGTACGGGCTGGTGAAACAACAGAGCGCTAACCAGACGTCCACCAGCGACGCGCTGGTGAATCAGCTCACTGCCCTGCAAAAAGAGCAGGAGACGCAGAAAACCGAGCTGGATTCCGTGATTAAGCAGCAGGCCGCCGCGCTTGCCGAAGCGAACGGCAAACAGGAAGAGCTGACTAAACAGCTGGGTGAAGTACAGCAGAAAGTCGCCACCATTTCCGGCACCGATGCCAAAACCTGGCTGCTCTCGCAGGCTGACTTCCTGGTGAAGCTCGCCGGACGTAAGCTCTGGAGCGATCAGGACGTCACCACCGCTGCCGCGCTGCTTAAAAGCGCCGATGCAAGCCTGGCCGACATGAACGATCCAAGCCTTATCACCGCTCGTCGCGCGATTACCGAAGACATCGCCAGCCTCTCCGCCGTCTCACAGGTGGATTACGACGGCATTATCCTTAAAGTGAATCAGCTGTCGAATCAGATTGATAACCTGCAGCTGGCGGATAACAACGACGACGACTCCCCGATGGATTCCGACGGTACCGAGCTTTCCAGTTCCCTGAGCGAATGGCGCATAAACCTGCAAAAAAGCTGGCAGAACTTTATGGACAGCTTTATCACGATCCGCCGTCGCGACGAAACTGCCGTACCGCTGCTCGCGCCGAACCAGGACATCTATCTGCGCGAGAACATTCGTTCCCGCCTGCTGGTGGCGGCCCAGGCCGTGCCGCGTCATCAGGAAGAGACCTATAAACAGGCGCTTGATAACGTCTCAACGTGGGTACGCGCCTACTACAACACCGATGATGCGACGACCACCGCCTTCCTCGAAGACATTGATAAGTTAAGCCAGCAGAACATCACCATGAACGTGCCGGACAAGCTGGCCAGCCAGCCGATTCTGGAGAAACTGATGCAGACGCGCGTACGCAATCTTCTGGCGCAGCCGGGTGTACCTGCAGAGCAGACGAGCGGAGCGGCACCTGTTCCGGCTGCTGCGCCTGAAAGCGCACCGCAAGGAGAGTAATGATGCTAAAAGTTCTCTTACTCTTCATCCTGCTGATCGCCGGGATCGTCCTCGGGCCTATGCTTGCGGGTCATCAGGGTTACGTCCTGATCCAGACCGATAACTACAACATTGAAACCAGCGTAACGGGTCTGACGATCATTCTGATCCTCGGCGTGGTGGTGCTGTTTGCGATCGAGTGGATCCTGCGCCGTATTTTCCGTACCGGTGCCCATACGCGCGGCTGGTTCGTTGGTCGTAAGCGCCGCCGTGCCCGTAAACAGACCGAGCAGGCGCTGCTTAAGCTCGCCGAGGGTGACTATCAGCAGGTTGAAAAGCTGATGTCGAAAAACGCCGACCACGCCGAACAGCCGGTAGTGAACTATTTGCTGGCGGCCGAAGCGGCGCAGCAGCGCGGTGATGAAGCCCGCGCTAATCAGCACCTGGAGCGGGCGGCTGATCTGGCTCACGGCGACCCGATTCCGGTAGAAATTACGCGCGTTCGTCTGCAGCTGGCACGTAATGAGAATCACGCGGCTCGCCACGGTATCGACCGTCTGCTGGAAGTCGCGCCGCGTCATCCGGAAGTGCTGCGTCTTGCCGAGCAGGCCTATATTCGTACCGGCGCCTGGGGTTCACTGCTTGACATCATTCCGTCAATGGCGAAGGCCGAGGTAGGCGACGATGAACATCGTGACGAGCTTCAGCGTCTGGCGTGGATTGGCCTGATGGATCAGGCGCGCGCTGACCTGGGCAGCGACGGTCTGAAAACGTGGTGGAAGAATCAGAGCCGTAAAACGCGCCAGCAGGTTCCTCTGCAGGTGGCAATGGCGGAACACCTCATTGAGTGTGACGATCACGACACGGCTCAGGAGATCCTCCTCGACGGTCTGAAGCGCCAGTACGACGATCGCCTGGTGATGGTAATCCCGCGCCTGAAAACCAACAATCCTGAGCAAATAGAAAAAGTGCTGCGCCAGCAGATTAAAACCGTTGGTGACCGCCCGCTGCTGTGGAGCACGCTTGGCCAGTCGTTGATGAAGCACGGCGAATGGCAGGAGGCAAGCCTCGCCTTTCGCGCGGCGCTGAAGCAGCGTCCGGATGCCTTCGACTACGCGTGGCTTGCCGATACGCTGGACAAGCAGCATAAGCCGGAAGAGGCGGCCGCCATGCGCCGTGATGGGCTGTTATTGACGCTGCAAAATAACGGTACGCAGCAGTAATTCATCAGGAGGCCAGATGGCCTCCTTTTTTTATCGCATTTCTCCTGCTACATTCTTTACACCCGCATCCGCAAACGAACCCGCCAATGTAACGATGTCTTTTCATTAACTTTTTTCACACACGCGCACTTTCTGCAGCGTGGACTAAATCGTTTTTGAAGGAAATCGTCATGAACTCGCTTTTGTATGCGCTTATTGAAGCGCTGCGCTGCCACCGCTGGCTGCGCCTGCTTGCCTGTGCTTTTATCTTTTCTTCGCTGGGGAATGGCTTAACCCAGATCGTGGTCTTCGGCTTGCTGTTAGCGTGGTCAGCTCCGCCCGGTCTGCTCACACTCGCTTTTCTTTTCGCTACGATACCGGGATTTATCGGCAGTACGATCGGCGAAAAGCTGTGCTCACGCTGTTCTCCGATATCCCTGCTGATACTGACCGAAGGGCTGGGCCTGCTCGCCCTGCTCTTTCCCCTGCTTGGCGTGGGTTACCACAGCGTTGCCGCATTGCTCGCTGTGCAATCCACCGAGGCGCTGCTCAGCGGGATGAGCTGGCCCGCGCTGACGTTGCTCTTTAAGCGCGGTCTCAGCGAAGCAGAGCTGCCTGCTGCAACCTGTCTGGAAAATGTGATTTTTGCTTCTCAGGTATTATTAGGGACAGGTCTGGGCGTGGTGCTGTTCCAGAAGACGTCCGTGTTTACCCTGCTGGCCATTGATGCCGCCAGCTTTCTCGGATCACTGCTCATGCTATGGCTAGCTGGACGCCGGTTTTCTGCGCCTTCACTCCAGCCCCTCGAGGAAGAGGAAGCCCCTGCGGCATTACGCTGGCGGACGTTGACCGTTCGGCAGAAACGCAGTCTGCTCATCCTGCCGTCGCTGGCGGCCGTTGGCTCACCGGCCATGGCGCTGCTTCCGGCCCTGGCACAGCAAATCCATCCTCAGGATGCGGCGGGTCTTGCCCTGCCTCTGCTTTTTGCAAGGAGCATGGGACAGCTTTGCGGCCCCATGCTGCTAAAAAAAGAGAGTCTGACGCGCTTCGCCGCTCGCACACCGCGCATCATCGTTTGTCTGGGCATCTTTCTGGCCGCTTATGGAACGCTACCGTTGTTGTCCGGGTGGATGGCATGTGCGCTGGGGGCGATCTTTATCGCGCATCTGGCTTCGAATATTCTCTTCGCGGCCGGGACGTTTGGCGTTCTCAGTAGTTTTCATATTACTCAAACCGCTTCGGCCAGTGGGAAAGCCTGGCGCTGGCAAACGCTCAGCGCCTCTCTCTTCACCGGCATTGCAGCGGCAGTGGCTGCCGGGTTTGGCTCAGTAGCGGCACTCTATGCTGTCTCCGCAACGGCTCTGGTGATGGTTGCCCTGATCGTGCGCCGGTATCGGGAATAAGGCATAAAAAAACGCCTGCTATAAAAGCAGGCGTTAAAACAGGTCTGTAAGACAACATATTTGGTGCTTCACTCAACGTTGTGTCCATGGTGTCTGATGAGGCCGAAGCGACATCTGTCAGTGGACGATAAGCACCGTAAATGGCTCTGCGTCATTCCTGAGTTTATGAGGCACTAAGGCGAACATAAGAGATGGAATGAGCATCTACACGCATATTATTGCACGTAACGTGCCAACATGACAGCCAGAACTTTTACATAACGCAACATTTTAAGATAAAAGGAAATTATGCTGTTAAGCACCGCTTTAAGCTCTACAACGTATCGGGAAAAGGCGGGCATATGTCGCCAGGAGGAGACAGCAAAACCCAGAAATAAATATTCATTTAATTTTCAATGAGTTGCATGTCTCTGGATTGCGACAATGAAAAAGGACGTTGTTGGGGAATGACTACAAGGATGAAGAATCTCAGAAAACAAAAAACCCCGCCGAAGCGGGGTTCAAAATTGGTCGGCGAGAGAGGATTCGAACCTCCGACCCACTGGTCCCAAACCAGTTGCGCTACCAAGCTGCGCTACTCGCCGATGTACTGCTTTTTTGAATTTTTAGTTCAATTCATTTAAAAAGTCGTGGTGCGAGGGGGGGGACTCGAACCCCCACATCCAAAGGACACTAACACCTGAAGCTAGCGCGTCTACCAATTCCGCCACCTTCGCAATTCACAACTCTTTCAAATAATGGGGTGGCTAATGGGATTCGAACCCACGACAACTGGAATCACAATCCAGGGCTCTACCAACTGAGCTATAGCCACCACTGTATTCTTTCACGCGGTACTGACTACTTCTCAGACCACCGCAGCTCTAGCGCCGGGACTAAAATGGCGCGCCCGACAGGATTCGAACCTGAGACCTCTGCCTCCGGAGGGCAGCGCTCTATCCAGCTGAGCTACGGGCGCTTAGCGCCGTTGCGGGGCTGGATATTACGTACCTCCGTCCCCGCTGTCTAGTGCTTTTTTGAAAAAAATGCGCGTTTGGTTATGGTTTGCACATTTTGCCGCTTATTCCTCCACTTTCTGCGTGGTGGCACGGCGACCCAGGCCAAAAAGCTTATATGCGGCCGTCACAGCCGCCAGGAAGATCACCCCGACAAACAGCGACATGCGGGTATCTTCATTAAAGTACATCCCGATTAATACGCAAATCAGGAACGCCATCGTCAAATAGTTCGCATACGGGAACAGAATTGAGCGGAACGGATGGCTTTCAATCGCTTTTTTATGCGCATGACGGAAACGCAGCTGGCTGATGAGGATAACAAACCACGGCACCATGCCCGGCAGCACGCTGGCGCTGTAGACGTAAACGAACACGCGCTGCGGGTTAGGAATAATGTAATTCAGGCAAGAGCCAATCAGCAGTATTGCAATGGAAACCGTCACACCCGCCACCGGCACGCCGGCACGTGAAACTTTACTCATCACCGCAGGCAGCTGGTTATTCTTCGAAAGCGCATAGAGCATACGCCCACAGCTGTACATCCCACTGTTACAGCCTGACAACGCTGCCGTCAGGACCACAAAGTTGATGATACCCGCCGCTGCCGTGATGCCAATTTTGGCAAAGGTTAAAACAAACGGGCTACCCGTCGTGCCAATTTCGTTCCACGGGAAGATGGTCACGATAACGAAGATCGCGCCCACATAGAAAATCAGGATACGCCACAGCACTTTGCCCACCGCGCTACGCAGCGTGACCTGCGGGTTTTTCGCTTCACCGGCGGTAATACCGATCAGCTCCACGCCCTGATACGAGGCCACAACGATACACAGCGCCGTCAGGAAGCCCTTCCAGCCGCCGGCAAAGAAGCCGCCGTTTTCGGTCAGATTGCCAAAGCCGATAGCGTGTCCACCGTTGCCAAAGCCGAAGAAAATCACGCCCAGGCCGACGACAATCATCACGATAATCGTGGTGACTTTGATCATTGCGAACCAGAACTCAATCTCACCGTAAAGGCGCACGGCAGCCAGGTTGGCCAGCGCCACCAGCCCCACGGCAATGAGCGCGGGTATCCACTGGACCATGTCTGGGAACCAGAACTGGATGTAGACCCCTATCGCGGTGATCTCTGAGATGCCCACCGCCATCCACATAAACCAGTATGACCAGGCCGTCAGGTAGCCGAAGAACGGGCTCATATAACGATGCGCGTAAACGGCGAAGGAACCGGTTACCGGCTCCAGGAAAAGCATTTCGCCCATGGAACGCATGATGAAGAAAACAAACAGCCCGGCAATAATGTACGCCAGTAATACGGAAGGGCCTGCCCATTTGAGCGTGCTTGCAGAGCCCATAAACAGGCCCACGCCGATAGTGCCGCCCAGCGCTATCAGTTCAATATGACGAGCTTCCAGCCCACGCTGTAGCTCCGGTTTTTTCTCTGCCATAGATCCTCGATTGTGTTTGCTGTTTCCCGGCTTAATACCGGGTATTGTTTTTTAGGGGTACTAAAATACGGAGCGAATGGTTTCTTAAAATCTGCCAAATGGCAAACGATGCATTAAAAAAATGAATGCATTGCACAGATTATCAGCAGTTTTGCAGGCGAGTTGCAGCGCGAATAGCATATCGCGCTACATTTTGATTACATTTTCCCGGTGTAATGCCAGGCGAGGTAGCGAAGCAGACGGATCTGTCGTTTAATGCGTGTCGGTTGCGATAGCAGACGGTACAGCCACTCCAGCCCCAGATTTTGCCAGACCTTGGGCGCACGCTTAACGTGGCCGGTAAAGACGTCGTACGTACCGCCGACGCCCATGTAGAGGGCATCCGGACAGACCAGACGGCAGTCGCGCATCAGGATCTCCTGGCGCGGGGAGCCCATCGCCACGGTGACAATCTTTGCCCCGCTGTCACGAACGCGCTCAAAGAGCGTCTGCCGATCTTCCGGTTTGAAGTAACCATCCTGGCTGCCGACAATATTAACATTCCATTGACGACGCAGTTTCTCCTCAGTCTGGGCCAGTATCTCCGGCTTCCCGCCAATCAGGAACACGGGCGTGCCCTGTTCACCTGCGCGGGCCATAAGCTGCTCCCAGAGATCGGCCCCCGCCACGCGAGATACATTAGCGTCAGGATACTTTTTACGGATAGAGCGGACCACGCTGATCCCGTCCGCGTATTTAAATTCCGCCGCTTCAATCAGGCTTTTGACTTCCGCGTTATCCTCAACCGCCAGCATTTTTTCCGCGTTGATCGCCACCAGCGTACCGGATTTCATCTGGCCGTCGGCGAAAAGAAAGTCCAGCGCGTGCTGCATGTCGCGCCAGCCAATAAGCTGCAGGCCACGTAGCGCATAGCACGGTGCAGAAATTTTATCAGTCATTACTATCCTTACTCAGACTTGCGACAGCGTTGTGCTGCCCTGCCGCTCGCGCCTGTGCACAAGCCCTGCGCTGTCAAACAGCCAGTACAGCAGTTTGGCCAGTAACAGGCAGAGGCCGAAAACAACCATGAAGAACACCACGCGCGAAACGAACGAGTCCAGCCCTTCGCGCGCCAGAACGATCATATTGAAAATGGCACCAAAGCAGAAACTGTGCAAAATGGCGGCCTTATAGCGGTTGGTCTCTTCGTTGCCACGCACGTAAAGCCAGTCGAACCATTTGATAATCAGCCCCACGGCAACCGCCCCGGGGAGAATGAACCACGCTCCTCCCATCACCACCAGGGAACCAATCAGCGTTGGCGAGATTGCCAGACCAGAATGGTTGTTCAGCACTTCCCAGGTAAAGTAATTTGCCGTGTTAAGCACCACGCCAGGCCGGTCCGGCCATAGCCAGGAAGGGATAAAGACGTAGAAGTCGCGAACAATCGGCGCCAGCCCCTGGAAATCAATCTTGTCGTAGTTTTGCAGCAGCAATGCCAGGTTTTCCCACGGCGAGAAGGTATCGCGCGTCAGGTAAAGGAACGTGTAAAACGCCTCATCTCCCGCCACGTTCATTCCATAGCGCTTTAGCGCCAGCCAGAACATACCCACAATGCCAAACGCGCCTGCCGCAACCAGCATCCACAATGAGATCCAGCCGCGGATGGTGCCGATAAACAGGAAGATCGCGAAGGCGATGATGATGTTCGCGCGCGTGCCGCCCACGATCATGTAGGTCAGGATGCCAAACGCGACGGTGCTAACCAGGAAGAACAGCCACGCTTTGCTGTCCTGGCGCAGGAAGAAGATCACCAGCATCGCCGGGATGAAGAAGTAGAAGAAACGCTTAAGCGCCACGCCCGAAACCTCGGCCGAAAAAATCTGGCTGTAGGAGTGGAGCTTAAACAGCAGGAAGCCGTTATGCATGAAGAAGATGCCGACGCTGACCAGGGCGATGGTCATCAGCATCACCCACGTCAGGTGGGTCTCCACCCTATTCATGGTAAAGAGCGCCCGACGCGGGGCAGCTGTCTGCGCTGAACGCAGACGCGTTTTATAGGTGACGTAGTAGACGGCATAGAAGCAGGTTGCCGCCAGAAGCGCCTGGAGCAGGATTTCCGGCGGTGCGACGCTCACGTCAAAACGGAATACCAGAATGCTGGTTAGCGGGAAGCCGAAAAAGAAGGTCAGCAGAAACAGTAACGAGAAGAACACGTTAAAGTTGAAGCGCACCCGGCGGAATTCAAACCAGGTAAGCGTGGCGATAAACAGGGTGCTCAGAAGCCAGACAATCAGTAAGCCGCTGAATTGCAACTGACTCATACTTTGTCTCCTGAAGCGATACGCAGCGCGCGGTGCCACGGCGTGAGATAATTCGGGCTGAAAAAATCAATGCTATTTTTATCCACCAGCGTGAGCTGGCGTTGGGCTTCCCGTACCACCTCGACGTTCAGCGTGTCTGAGGTAAACAGCACGGGAATATGCTGCTCGGCCATGTCCTGCCAGAACGGGTTCTCGCGGTTTAGCACGCACGGTACCCCCGCCTGAATCAGCAGACATAGGGTGCCTATCCCCTGCTGTCGGGCAAAGATGAAATAGCCGAGATCGCATTTTCTCAGCAGCGCGAGATATTCCTCAAATTCCAGCTTATCGCTGAGAATGTGCAGATTTTCTGCGCTAAACAGCGCAAGCCCCTGTCGGCGAACCTCATCTATGTAAGCGTCGTTATTGGCGGGATAGCCCATCGGCACCACCACGTTCACCGTGTCGCCGAACTGCTGATGCACCGCCCTGAGCGCCGCGACGTGTTCGTTACTACGATCGCCGGAATTCCCCACCAGGATCGTTAGTTTGCCTTCACGCACCGTGTCATTCGCCATGGCGTTAAGCGCCGGATCCATGCGGGTGGGGAAATAAAGCAGCTCGCCGCGCACGTTGGGGTGCTGTTTAGCAAAATAGTTGAGATCGCCGCGGGTAGCAAAAACGCAGCCCACGCGCCCCTGCGCCATGCGGCGCAACGGATAGAAAAGACGGAATTTCCAGCCTCGGGAGACTTCGTAGAGATCGGCTCCCCAGATATGCCAGCTGCACTGGGAGGGTATAATCCCCCCGCTGAGAAGCGCCAGCCACAGGCCGGTATTAAACTGTCCGTGGAAGAAGAATCGTTGCTCGCGGTCGGCTTTCGCTTTGGCAACAACCGCCTTCGCCAGCGTGGCCTTATCCGGCCAGAAGCGAATCGTCAGCGCCGGAAACGCCTCGCTCAGGCCCTTATCCTGACCTGCAACCATAAACTCACGCGCATCTGGATTACCCGATGCCAGCTCGTCGTTGAAAAACCGCAAAACGGTCTGGTTATGGTGTGGGATGTCCGATCCCAGGATGTGAATCAGTGCAGTCATGCGCGTTTACGCCACAATAAAAATACGCCGCAACAGGCAGCGAAATAAACGATATAGGTTGCCATGTAGGCCTGAGCCGCCCCCAGCGCGCCGTGCATGGGTATCAGCCAGTGCGAAAATGCTGTCAGTAACGCAAACTGGCTAATTTCCGCCAGGATATACAGCCGCAGGGACGCTTTTGCAATCACCAGGTAGCCGAAAACGTATGCACCCACTTTCAGCACATCCCCCACCAGCTGCCAGGCAAAGAGATCGCGCATGGCGATGAATTTCGCCGAGAACAGCAGCCAGATGGCGACATCGCGCAGTAGCCAGACGGTAAAGCTGGCAGCCACGACGGCCGGTAACACAAAACGCAGCGATCGGAAAATCTCGCGCGTTATTTCCTGTCTGGACGTCAGTCGCGATAAGGTTGGCAGCAGGTAAACGCTAAAGGAAGCCGTAATAAACTGGAGATAGGCGTCGGAAATACTGCTTACGCCCTGCCAGATCCCGACCTCATCCCAGCTATAATGCGCTGCCAGCAGGTTTCGCATCATCACGTAGGCCACCGGCAGCGTGACGGAGGTAATGAGCGCCATCAGGGTAAATTTACCCAGCTGGCTGGCAAGGACCTTGTCCCATTGCGGTTTCAGGTAGCTAAGAGGGATGACGCCCCGGCGCATCAGCATAAATGCCGCAGGCACAACCACCAGCGCCGGGACCAGCGCAAGCCCCAGCAGTGCGCCTTCATAGCCGCCCAGGCGATAGCAAAAGTAATAGGCAATCACGCCGATGACGCTGCCCAGGATTAACGCAAGCGCGTTTCCGGCAGCATCACGAAACCCTTTCATCAGCGCCAGCAGCAGGTTAGCCCAGGCAATCCCCATCTGAACCAATGCGACCAGACGCACCAGCCCCTGGTAATGGGTGTGCCCGAACAATCCCTGGCTGATGGGTGCCGCCGCCAGCAGAAAGACAATCGCCATCAGGGTTGAAAAACCCGTGACCATAGCCGAAGAGGTGCCCACCACTCTGCGCAGCTGAGCCGCATCATCGTGATACTGCGCAACGTATTTGGTCACGCCGTTGAAGATACCGGCACCGGCCAGCACACCAAGGACGGTGATAAGCTGACGGAAATTACCCGCCAGCCCCACACCAGAAGGGCCAAATGAAACGGCCAGCAGCTTGACGACCAACAGCCCGGCGCCAATTTTTACAAGCGTGGACGCGGCGGTCCACACCGATGCTTTTGCCAGAGACATATCAGCCGAAATAACTCAGAAGGGTATTAATCACCGTACGCTGGTTAACGGGCGCGAGATTGTAGAACAGTGGCAGGCGAAGCAAACGCTCACTTTCTTTAGTGGTGTAGCGGTCTTCACCCGCAAACGTGCCAAACGCTTCTCCGGCCGGACTGGAGTGCAGCGGGATATAGTGGAACACCGCCATAATTTCGGCCTCTTTCAGCCAGGCGATGAGCTCGCTGCGGTCGTCGTTATCGCGCAGCTTGATGTAGAACATATGCGCGTTGTGGACGCAATTTGCCGGGATGGTTGGCAGTTCAATACGCCCGGCTTTTGCCAGAGGCTCAAGCGCATCGTAATAGGTTTGCCACAGGGAAAGACGCTGAAGGTTGATACGCTCCGCCGCTTCCAGCTGCGCCCACAGGTACGCAGCCTGCAGATCCGCCATCAAATAGCTGGAGCCGATATCGCGCCAGGTGTATTTGTCTACCTGACCCCGGAAGAACTGGCTGCGGTTAGTGCCTTTTTCGCGGATCACTTCTGCACGCTCCACGAGAGCCCGGTCGTTAATCAGCGTCGCACCACCTTCTCCACCCGCCGTGTAGTTTTTGGTTTCGTGGAAGCTAAAGCAGCCAATGTGGCCGATAGTGCCCAGCGCGCGTCCCTTGTAGGTGGACATCACGCCCTGCGCGGCATCTTCCACCACGAACAGATTATGTTTTTTGGCGATGGCCATGATGGTGTCCATTTCACAGGCCACGCCCGCGTAGTGAACCGGCACGATCGCGCGCGTTTTGTCAGTGATCGCCGCTTCAATCAGCGTCTCATCAATGTTCATGGTATCCGGGCGGATATCCACAAAGACAATTTTCGCCCCGCGCAGGACAAAAGCGTTCGCAGTGGAAACGAAGGTATAGCTCGGCATAATCACTTCATCACCAGGCTGGATATCCAGCAACAGTGCCGCCATTTCCAGCGATGCCGTACAGGACGGGGTCAGCAGCACTTTGGCGCTGCGAAAACGCTGTTCCATCCACTGCTGACAGCGCCGGGTGAAACCGCCGTCACCGCAGAGTTTGCCGCTGCCCATAGCAGACTGCATATAGTCGAGTTCAGTTCCGACAACGGGTGGTGCGTTAAATGGAATCATCTTGTCACCTGTATAACCAGTAGGCGGTGGCGTCGATGTTGGCACCACTCGCAATATAACGTTTAAGCGCCGCGGTGTTGCCCACCTGGGTCGCCACCCGCAGCGTCACTAGCTGTTGCTGTTGCGACCAGTGCAGCGCCGCCTGCATGAGTTTTTCACCCATGCCGCGCCCGGCTAATAAGCCAATACGCGCCTCGTGCTCGTTGAGCTTACGCAGCGAGACGAACCCCTTGATTTGACCGTCTCCTGCACGGAAAACCAGGCAGACGTGGTCAAAGGTGCCTTTAACCGCATTCTCTACCCACTGGGCATAGAAACGCCCGCTATCGTCAGGTGCATACCAGGGCGCACGAAAGCGGCTCTGCGCAAACGCCTGGGTCGCCATCTGACGCAGCACGGGGATGTCCTGATCCGTTGCAATTTCCGCGCCTGACGCATCGTGCCGGGTGAGGGTAATGGAAAGATCGACCTCGCCTTCAACCAGCTGAAAGCCGTGTTGCTGGAGCGCATCAAGCAGATCGGCACGCTCCGCAGGGATCTTCGCCTGCACCCGTTGCCAGGCGGTAAAATCCGGTTCAGTCAGTACCGGCGCGTCATTGCTCAGACGCACAATGGCCGACGGCAGGCCGAAAAAGGTACTCTCCCACTGCAGGGGCTCGAGTACCCCGTTCAGGCTGCTCAACGCCAGACACCTTTGGTATCAACTACATACTGCTGACGCACCGCATTAGCGGATGTCGCTTTAAACTCTTTGTGATCCACCAGCAGCACCAGCACGTCCGCCGTCGCGAGCGCTTCATCCAGCGCCGTCAGCGTGCAGTGCCCCGCCAGTTTTGTCGGCAATTCATGGATATTCGGCTCAACCACCAGCGTTTCACCCTTGTGCCATCCGGCAATCATCTCAGCAATTTCCATCGCCGGGCTTTCACGCAGATCGTCAATGTTGGGTTTGAATGCCAGACCGAAACAGGCAATTTTCAGCTCGCTGGCGCGCTTGCCGCTCTCTGCCAGACAATCCGCTACCGTGGTTTTGACCTGATTGAGCACCCAGTGAGGTTTGCTGTCGTTCACTTCACGCGCGGTGCGAATCAGGCGCGCCTGCGCTGGATTCTGCGCCACGATAAACCACGGGTCGACGGCAATACAGTGTCCGCCCACCCCCGGGCCTGGCTGGAGAATATTCACACGCGGATGGCGATTCGCCAGGCTAATCAGCTCCCAGACGTTAATTCCCTGATCGGCGCAGATGAGTGAAAGTTCGTTCGCAAAGGCGATATTCACGTCACGGAAGCTGTTTTCCGTCAGCTTGCACATCTCGGCGGTGCGGGAGTTTGTCACCACGCACTCGCCTTCCAGGAAAATCTTATACAGCGCGCTGGCACGTTCGGAACAGACTGGCGTCATACCGCCAATGACGCGGTCGTTTTTAATCAGTTCGACCATGACCTGGCCCGGGAGTACGCGCTCCGGGCAGTAGGCGATGTTGATATCCGCCTGCTCGCCAACCTGCTGTGGGAAGCTCAGGTCTGGACGGGCCTCTGCCAGCCACTGCGACATCTGTTCAGTCGCCCCCACCGGAGACGTGGACTCGAGGATTACCAACGCCCCTTTTTTCAGCACAGGCGCGATAGATTTTGCCGCCGCCTCGACGAACGCCATGTCGGGCTCGTGGTCGCCTTTAAAGGGCGTTGGAACGGCAATCAGATAGGCATCCGCTTCAATGGGCGTCGTGCTGGCATGCAGGAAGCCCCCTTCCACCGCCTCTTTCACCACACGATCCAGATCGGGCTCCACAATATGAATTTCGCCACGGTTAATGGTTTCTACCGCGCGGGCGTTAATATCCACCCCGACAACCTGTTTTTGACGAGAGGCAAACGCGGCCGCAGTAGGCAAGCCAATGTAGCCAAGACCAATGACAGAGATGGTAGTAAAACTCATAGCGATACCCGATTGTGTTTAAGTGCATGCAAAATACGGCCACAAGCCTGCCCGTCTCCATACGGATTATGGGCCCGGCTCATCGCCTGATATGCTTCATCGTCATGCAGCAGGCGCGAGACCTCTTCGACGATGAGCTGCGCGTTGGTGCCGACCAGACGCACCGTACCGGCTTTGACGGCTTCCGGACGTTCGGTCGTTTCACGCATCACCAGTACCGGCTTGCCGAGGGAGGGCGCTTCTTCCTGAATGCCGCCGGAATCGGTGAGGATCAGCCAGGCGTGGTTCATCAGCCAGACAAACGGCATGTAGTCCTGCGGTTCAATCAGTAGAACATTGTCGACATGGCCCAGAATGCGGTTAACCGGCTCGCTGACGTTAGGGTTGAGATGGACCGGATAGACAATTTGCACATCGTCATTTTGCGCAGCGATTTCAGCCAGCGCGTGGCAGATTTGCTCAAAACCACGGCCAAAGCTTTCGCGACGGTGGCCGGTTACCAGGATGGTTTTTTTGCCGTTGTGCAGGAATGGATAGCGGGCAGCGAGATCTTTCTGAAGATCGCTATTTGCCAGAACGCGGTCACGCACCCAAATTAATGCATCAATGACCGTATTGCCGGTCACAAAGATTTTGTTATCGGCGATATTTTCACGCAGCAGGTTCTGACGAGAATTTTCCGTCGGCGCAAAGTGGTACATCGCCAGATGGCCCGTTAACGTGCGGTTGGCCTCCTCCGGCCACGGCGAATAAAGATTGCCGGTACGCAAACCCGCCTCAACATGCCCCACAGGAATTCGCTGGTAAAACGCGGCCAGGCTTGTCGCCACGGTAGTGGTGGTGTCACCGTGTACCAGCACCACGTCAGGCTTGAATGACTCCAGGATCGGCTTAAGCTCTTGCAGAATGCGACAGGTTATCTCCGTTAAACCTTGCCCCGGTTTCATAATATTGAGGTCGTAATCCGGGACGATGGAAAAGAGCGTTAAGACCTGGTCGAGCATCTCACGGTGCTGGGCCGTGACGCAGACTTTTGCTTCAATATCCGGATCGCTGGCCAGCGCATGAACCAGAGGTGCCATCTTAATGGCCTCCGGCCTGGTGCCAAATACGGTTAGTACTTTCACATCGATTCTCTTCGATTAGGCGATGAAGGCCGCAGCCTTCATCGTGACGGCGTTCTTAGTTTTTGCGACGACGCGTTAACGCCACGCCAGCGCCCGTCAGTGCGCCTACAATCCCCCACATAATCATCAGGAATGCACGACGCGGACTATCGCGTTTTACAGGTTCTTCAGGCGTTCGCAAATAACGATAGGTCTGAAAACGCGGGTCCAGAGAAGGACCTACATTAAGCGTGTTGAGCATCGCGCGATTTTGATCGTAATCGAGGTCAAAATCAGGACCGACGGCCTGGAGGTTTTCCAGGCGCGCCTGCAGCATGGGGCGGCCAAGGAGGAACATCTCTGAATCAGGCAGCTCATCAGCCGGCACGTCCGTCTCAGTGCGGGAAATATTGTGCTGTTCCGCAATTTTCAGCGCCTGCTCAATATTATGAACACGACGAGCGAAAATGGCTTTAGCCACCTCTTCCTGACGTTTCACCTGTGCTTTCATCTGGATTGTACGAGCCGCCCAGGCGCCTTTAAGCTCTTCGTTAAGATGGCTTGCGGCACGCTGGCTGGCAAACGCGACATACTGACGCAACAGGTTGTTAGCATCCGGCGCGGTTTCTGCAATCAGTTTGACGCTGTCGTTCACGTTACGCAGCGCGTCGCCCGGCATAAACTGAATATTGTTAATCAGATCGTCCAGCAGAGCGGCATCGGCTTTAGTGTTATCAACCCGACGCTGCTTGTAATAATCCGTCTGAGACCAGAAGTCGCGGCGCGTATCCCACGAAGCCAGTTGCATCACAAACTCTTTATAAGCCTCATCCATAACGGAGACCTGATCTGGCGTGGCGAGGTTGGCTTTGATATCCAGGTTTCGCAGGAATTGCTGCTGGGAATAGTATCCCCCAAGCATGTTAACCGTTGGTTTGTCCGTGATTGCCGTGGAGCTCCATTCTTGTTTTGCAAAGAACGTATAGGCCAGCGCTAACAGTGCAAAACCCAGCGCGATCCCCGCAATCCAAAGTTTGCCTGCCCATAACACGCGAAACAAACCCCGAATATCCAGTTCATTCTCAGTTACCACTGATTTCGCTCCCGCCAACGGTTGAGTCATCATAGTCCCGGTTTTACTTAGTTAATGTTGTGTTTTTGCCACTGTTACGACGCATCCGGCGTTTAATACGTTTTATGAACCGCGCTACTTTCCATGCGCGCTTAATGCAGTAGCCGTACAGGAAAAATGCCAGCAAGAATAATGCCAACATAACCCACTCAGGAATAATATGAGAATATTCTGCAGCTACACCAATTGCGGCCAAAATAGCAGCGGCCAGAGTAATCAGCACAAACGCCTGACGAGAAGTAAAACCCGCACGCATGATGAGATGATGAATGTGTTGGCGGTCTGGAGAGAAAGGACTCATCCCTTTGCGCAGGCGGCGATACATAATCGCCACCATATCCATCAATGGAATGGCAATAATCCACAGCGCTGTTACCGGACTTATCGGGTGGGTTTGACCCTGCGTGGTTTCAAGCAGGATCCAGATAACCGTAAAACCAATCAGCGTACTGCCCGCGTCCCCCATAAAGACTTTATAGCGACGGCCCAGCACGCCGAGGTTTAAGAGGATATAAGGCAGAATGGCGGCAATCATGGCAAAACACCACATTGCCAGACTGTACTGGCCATCAAACCATAAGATAATGCCAATAGCGGCGAAAGAAACGGATGACAGTCCACCGAGCAGGCCGTCAATGCCGTCCACCATGTTGAAAGCATTGATTGCCGCCCAGACGGCAAAGAGCGTCAGGAAGAAGCCAAATGGACCCAGAACTAACTCCCACGGGCCAAACACATAGCCGAGGCTACGCAGATACAGTCCGCCGACAACCATCATCACCACGCCAATGGCCGCCTGAACGGTGGCGCGTATTTTCACCGCGATATCGAAGCGGTCATCAAGAGCCCCGACTAACACCAGGACACCGGCGCAGGCAATATAGAGGGCGGCATGCGGGATATAATAGTCAGCAATACCAAACGTGAAGCAAATCCCTGCGTAAACAGAAATCCCGCCGACTAAAGGAATAAGGCCCTGATGGCGTTTACGAAAATTAGGCTTATCCACCAACCCTATTCGTTTTGCCACCTTGCGCGCAATGAATAAAAAACAGGTTGTGAATAAAAAAATACTGATCAGTTCAGTAACGGCGGTGAATAGATTCACAATGGATTGCTCTCAACAAATGTTAGTCCCGGAAGTATAACCATGAAGCCACAGCCTCAGAAGTAATAAAGATGGCTTCTTACAACTCCCTCTGTATATTTTTCAATCAATTATTTCTTTGGCTGCAGAAACGGCCCTATTGTCGCACCGACCGGTCAAAATTGGGAGTAGATGGTACTAGCGTATAGTCCATAAAAGAAAAACGCCACGTAAAAACGTGGCGTTTGCTGGCTTTATTTGCGTTACGAGCGTTTCATCATGTCAAAGAAATCGTCGTTGGTTTTAGTCATCGCCAGTTTGTTAATGAGGAACTCCATTGCGTCGATTTCACCCATTGGATGGATGATTTTACGCAGGATCCACATTTTCTGCAGCTCTTCCTGGGTGGTGAGCAGCTCTTCTTTACGAGTACCGGAACGGTTGTAGTCGATAGCCGGGAAGACGCGTTTTTCAGCGATTTTACGAGAAAGATGCAGTTCCATGTTGCCTGTACCTTTAAATTCTTCGTAAATCACTTCGTCCATTTTAGAACCGGTATCGATCAGCGCCGTCGCAATGATGGTCAGGCTGCCGCCCTCTTCCACGTTACGTGCTGCACCGAAGAAACGTTTTGGGCGATGCAGGGCGTTAGCATCCACACCACCGGTCAGGACTTTACCGGACGCCGGCACTACGGTGTTGTAGGCACGCGCCAGACGAGTGATGGAGTCGAGCAGGATGATCACGTCTTTCTTGTGCTCAACCAGGCGTTTCGCCTTCTCGATAACCATTTCCGCAACCTGAACGTGGCGAGATGCCGGTTCGTCGAAGGTAGAAGCAACCACTTCACCTTTAACCAGACGCTGCATCTCGGTCACTTCTTCCGGACGTTCGTCAATCAGCAGCACCATCAGCACGCAGTCTGGGTGGTTATAGGCGATGCTCTGAGCGATGTTCTGCAGCAGCATGGTTTTACCCGCTTTTGGCGGCGCCACAATCAGACCACGCTGGCCACGACCAATTGGTGATGCCAGATCCAGTACACGCGCGGTTAAGTCTTCAGTAGAACCGTTACCACGCTCCATACGCAGGCGAGAGTTCGCGTGCAGCGGCGTTAAGTTCTCAAAGAGGATCTTATTACGCGAGTTTTCCGGTTTGTCGAAGTTAACTTCATTGACTTTCAACAGCGCAAAGTAGCGTTCACCCTCTTTAGGAGGACGAATCTTACCTGAAATGGTGTCACCAGTGCGGAGGTTGAAACGGCGGATTTGGCTGGGGGATACATAGATGTCGTCAGGGCCGGCGAGGTAGGAGCTGTCTGCAGAGCGGAGGAAACCAAATCCGTCTTGCAATATCTCCAGCACACCGTCGCCAAAGATATCTTCGCCACTCTTAGCGTGCTGCTTCAGGATGGCGAAAATGATGTCCTGCTTGCGCATACGAGCCTGGTTTTCCAGCCCCATATTTTCGCCGAGAGTGATCAGCTCAGAAACCGGCGTATTCTTTAATTCGGTAAGATTCATAATGGTGTGGGTTCTTAAACTCGGGGTGATTCTCGAACTTAATGTTGTGAATGGTATGGCAGGGTCATCCATGCCTGTTTAGCGGCCATCAACTCATGTCTGTTCGCTGTCTGGTCACAGGGAAAGAACGCAGAACTGAAACGACAAGACGGATTGAGCGACAAGCCCGGAATTTAGCCACTTCACGCACTGTTCATGTCAACAACGGGAAGTATCGGGTAAAACAAGATTCAAACAACAAGATATGTTTAAAACGAAGTCATAGCTAACTTAGCACGACTTCAGCCGGGCGTCCAGAGTTCCACATCATTTAGCCGGGAGCTCTGAACGCACAGCGGAGAAACCTTACGCCAGGTTAGCGTCCAGGAACTCTTTCAGTTGACCTTTGGACAGCGCACCCACTTTGGTTGCTGCCACTTCGCCGTTTTTGAACAGCAGAAGGGTTGGGATTCCACGGATACCGTATTTTGGTGCGGTGCCCGGGTTTTGGTCGATGTTCAGCTTGGCAACGGTCAGTTTGCCCTGATATTCGTCGGCGATCTCATCCAGAATCGGGGCGATCATTTTGCAAGGACCACACCATTCAGCCCAGAAATCGACGAGGATCAGCCCGTCAGCCTTAAGTACGTCCGTGTCAAAACTGTCGTCAGTCAGGTGAATAATTTTATCGCTCATATATAACTCCACAGGAATAAGCCTGGTACGTTGGTTTTGTCTCCACCAACGACGTGTTGATGTCGCATTAACCAACTAAAGGTTGACTTTATTTCACCGGATACGCTTTCGTAAAGCAATAGTAAGCTGATATTCTACCACACTATGAGCAAAACACATTTAACAGAACAGAAGTTTTCCGACTTCGCGCTGCACCCGAAGGTGATTGAAGCCCTTGAAAATAAAGGGTTTCATAACTGCACGCCCATTCAGGCCCTCGCGCTGCCGCTGACGCTGGCCGGTCGCGATGTTGCCGGGCAGGCGCAAACCGGTACCGGCAAAACGATGGCGTTTTTAACGTCAACGTTTCATTATTTACTTTCTCACCCAGCGATTGCAGACCGCAAAGTTAACCAGCCGCGCGCGCTAATTATGGCCCCGACGCGAGAACTGGCGGTACAGATCCACGCAGACGCTGAACCCCTGGCGCAGGCTACGGGCCTGAAGATTGGCCTGGCCTATGGCGGCGACGGCTACGATAAACAGCTGAAAGTGCTCGAAAGCGGTGTGGATATCCTGATCGGTACCACCGGCCGTCTTATCGATTACGCCAAACAGAACCACATTAACCTCGGTGCCATCCAGGTTGTGGTGCTCGATGAAGCAGACCGCATGTACGATCTCGGCTTCATTAAAGACATTCGCTGGCTGTTCCGCCGTATGCCTCCGGCCAATCAGCGTCTGAATATGCTGTTCTCTGCAACCCTCTCATACCGCGTACGCGAACTGGCGTTCGAACAGATGAACAACGCCGAATATGTAGAAGTGGAACCTGAGCAGAAAACGGGTCACCGCATTAAAGAAGAGCTCTTCTATCCTTCCAATGAAGAGAAAATGCGTCTGCTGCAAACGCTGATTGAAGAAGAGTGGCCAGATCGCGCCATCATCTTTGCGAACACCAAACACCGCTGTGAAGACATCTGGGGCCATCTGGCTGCAGACGGCCACCGTGTTGGCCTGTTGACTGGCGACGTCGCACAGAAAAAACGCCTGCGTATTTTGGAAGAGTTCACCCGTGGCGATCTCGATATTCTGGTCGCAACCGACGTGGCGGCACGTGGTTTACACATTCCAGCCGTGACGCATGTCTTTAACTACGATCTGCCAGACGACTGCGAAGACTACGTACACCGTATCGGTCGTACCGGTCGCGCGGGCGCAAGCGGACACTCTATTAGCCTTGCATGTGAAGAGTATGCGCTGAATCTCCCAGCAATTGAGACTTATATCGGTCACTCTATCCCGCAGAGCAAATACAATCCGGAAGCGCTGTTAAGCGAACTGCCGCCGCCTAAGCGTCTAACCCGCCCACGCTCCGGCAATGGTCCGCGTCGTTCAGGCGGCGCACCGCGTAATCGTCGTCGTTCAGGTTAAGAAAATATGCTCAGCTCCACCTCGCTTTATGCGGCAATTGATCTCGGTTCGAATAGTTTTCATATGCTGGTTGTGCGCGAGGTGGCGGGAAGCATACAAACGCTGACGCGCATCAAGCGCAAGGTCCGCCTCGCGGCGGGCCTGAGCAGCGATAACCACCTCTCACCTGAAGCCATGGAACGTGGCTGGCAGTGTCTGCGACTCTTTGCCGAGCGTCTGCAGGATATCCCTCATGCCCAAATCACCGTCGTCGCCACTGCGACACTCCGCCTGGCGGTTAACGCCGTTGATTTTATTGCCAGAGCGCAGGAAATTCTCGGTTGCCCGCTTCAGGTTATCAGCGGTGAAGAAGAAGCTCGTCTGATTTATCAGGGAGTTGCACACACCACGGGGGGTGACGATCGCCGCCTGGTGGTGGATATCGGCGGTGCCAGTACCGAGCTTGTGACCGGCACCGGCGCGCAGGCAACGTCGCTGTTCAGCCTCTCGATGGGCTGCGTGACCTGGCTTGAGCGCTACTTTACCGATCGTAATCTGGGTAAAGAGAACTTCGACGAGGCGGAAAACGCCGCGCGCGAGGTATTACGCCCGGTCATGGATGAACTGCGCTATCACGGCTGGAAAGTCTGCGTGGGTGCGTCCGGGACCGTGCAGGCCCTGCAGGAAATCATGATGGCGCAGGGAATGGACGAGCGGATTACGCTTGCTAAGCTTCAGCAGTTGAAACAGCGCGCCATTCAGTGCGGACGCCTGGAAGAGCTGGAAATTGAAGGCCTGACGCTCGAACGCGCGCTGGTCTTCCCGAGCGGGCTGGCCATTCTTATCGCTATTTTCACCGAGCTGAACATCCAGTGTATGACCCTGGCCGGCGGTGCGCTGCGTGAAGGCCTGGTCTACGGGATGCTGCATCTATCGGTCGATCAGGATATCCGCAGCCGTACCCTGCGCAACGTGCAGCGTCGTTTTCTGGTTGATATCGATCAGGCAGGACGCGTATCGCAGCTGGCGTCACGCTTCGCCGATCAGGTCGCTAACGTCTGGGATCTTGATCATCTGAGCCGGGATTTACTGCTGAGCGCCTGTGCGCTACATGAAGTGGGGCTGAGCATTGATTTTAAGCAGGCACCGGCTCATGCAGCGTATCTGGTTCGAAACCTGGATTTACCGGGCTATACGCCCGCGCAGAAAAAATTGCTGGCAACGCTGCTGCTGAACCAGACCAACGCCGTCGATCTCTCCTCTTTGCATCAGCAAAACGCCGTACCGCCGCGCGTGGCCGAGCATCTGTGCCGCCTGCTTCGTCTGGCGATCCTGTTTGCCAGCCGCCGCCGCGATGATTTGCTGCCAGCCATTAATCTTGTGGCCGATGACGAGAAGCTTTCGCTGACGCTGCCGGAGAACTGGATTGATCGTCACCCGTTAGGGGCCGAGATGATTGAGCAGGAGTGCCAGTGGCAGAGCTATGTGCACTGGGTGCTGGAAGTAAAGTAATACGCTGAACATTGCCGGGTAGCGGCTTCGCCTTACCCGGCTACTCATGATTATCCTTTCTCTTTGGCTTTTGCCAGCATGGCGCGAATGTTCGCCACGTTAGCCTGCCCCTTGTGCATCCGCTCTTCCGCGGTAATCACTTTGCGCTCCTGTTCCCAAATCAGGTCATCCTGCGGCAGCTCCAGCAGGAAACGACTCGGCTCCGGGCGGACGAGTTCGCCATACTGGCGGCGCTCTTTACACAGCGTGAACGTTAGCTCTTTCTGCGCGCGGGTGATCCCCACGTAGGCCAGGCGGCGCTCCTCATCGACGTTATCTTCATCAATGCTGCTCTGGTGCGGCAACAATCCCTCTTCCATACCAACCAGATAGACATACGGGAACTCCAGCCCTTTTGACGCATGCAGCGTCATGAGCTGAACCTGATCGGCCTCTTCTTCGCTCTCGCCGCGCTCCATCATGTCGCGCAGGGTAAAGCGGGTGACGACCTGCGTCAGGGTCATAGGCTCGTCGATTTCAGAGCCCTCCAGCATTTCGGTCATCCAGCTGAAAAGCTGGTTAACGTTCTTCATGCGCATCTCAGCCGCCTTCGGGCTGGCTGAGGTTTCATACAGCCAGGACTCATAGTCGATGCCGTGAATGAGATCGCGCACTGCCGCCACCGGCTCGCGCTCCGCGAGACGCTGTACCTCGCCGAGCCAGTGGGTGAAGCGGGTTAACGAGTCATAGCCACGCCCGGTTAACGTCTGGCTCAGCCCCATGTCAAAGCTGGCAGTAAACATACTTTTGTTGCGGGTCATCGCCCACTCGCCGAGCTTTTGCAGCGTCGCCGGGCCTATCTCGCGTTTTGGCGTATTCACAATACGCAGAAACGCGCTGTCGTCATCCGGGTTAGTGAGCACGCGCAGATAAGCCAGCAGGTCTTTGATCTCTGGCCGTGAGAAGAACGACGTACCGCCCGAGATTTTGTACGGAATGCGGTTCTGCATCAGCATCTTTTCAAAGACGCGCGACTGGTGGTTACCGCGATAGAGGATCGCGTAATCCTTATATTCTGTTTTGTTGACGAAGTGGTGAGCGATGAGCTCGCCCGTGACGCGCTCCGCTTCATGATCCTCATTGTTGGCGCTGAGCACTTTCAGCTCCGTTCCATAGCCCAGTTCAGAGAAGAGACGCTTCTCAAATACGTGCGGGTTATTGGCAATCAGGATGTTTGCTGCCTTCAGGATACGCCCGGAGGAGCGGTAGTTCTGCTCGAGCTTAATCACCTGCAGCGCCGGGAAATCTTTGCTCAGCAGCACCAGGTTTTGCGGACGCGCGCCGCGCCAGGAGTAAATTGACTGATCGTCGTCGCCTACCACGGTGAAACGCGCCCGATTCCCCACCAGCAGCTTAACCAGCTCGTACTGACTGGTGTTAGTGTCCTGATATTCATCCACCAGCAGGTAGCGGATTTTATTCTGCCAGCGCTCGCGCACCTCTTCATTGCGCTGCAGCAGCAGCGTGGGCAGCAGGATCAGGTCGTCAAAGTCCAGCACGTTGCACGCTTTCATATGCGCATCGTACAGACCGTAGCAGTGGGCGAAGATCCGATCCCGTTCGCCTTTGGCGATCGCCGCGGCCTGGGCCGGGGTCATCAGATCGTTTTTCCAGTTCGAGATCGTCGAGATCAGCTGCTGCAACAGCACTTTGTCATCTTCGATCAGCCCCTCGGTGAGCTCTTTGAGCAACGCCACCTGGTCAGTGTCATCGAAGAGGGAGAAGTTGGACTTCATTCCCAGCGCCGCATACTCGCGTTTGATGATATCCAGCCCCAGCGTGTGGAAGGTGGAGATCATCAGGCCGCGCGCTTCTTTACGGCCAAGCGTCTGACCGACGCGCTCTTTCATCTCACGCGCCGCTTTATTGGTAAAGGTGACCGCCGCAATGTGTCGCGCCTGATACCCGCAGTTGCGGATCAGATGGGCGATCTTGTTGGTGATCACACGGGTTTTACCCGAACCGGCCCCTGCCAGCACCAGGCATGGTCCAGTAACGAATTCGACCGCTTGTTGTTGTCCAGGGTTTAAACGCATGGGAGTGTTGCTCAATCTTCGAACGGGGTGTGGATTGTAGCAGAAAGCCGGGCGCAGATTTACCGGCTAATGATAAAGTGGAGAAATCGTGTTTAACCCGTAGAGCAGAACCATGAAAAAGACCGCAGCAGCCCTGCATATTCTGGTAAAAGAAGAGAAACTGGCCCAGGAGATCCTGGCCAAGCTGGAGCGCGGCATCAGCTTTGATCATCTGGCGAAGCGCTACTCTAAATGCCCTTCCGGGCGCAATGGTGGGGATCTCGGCGAGTTTCAACAAGGTGCGATGGTCGGCCCGTTCGATCAGGCGGTCTTTAGCTGCCCGCTTCTGAAGCCCTACGGCCCGGTAAAAACCAAATTTGGCTACCATATCATTAAGGTGCTTTATCGCCGCTGACGCGTGGTATATTGCGCCCCGATTTATTTCAACCTATTCAAGGCACGATCATGGCAAAAACAGCAGCAGCAGTGCACATTCTCGTTAAAGAAGAGAAACTGGCTTTAGATCTTCTGGAGCAGATTAAAAACGGTGCCGACTTCGGCAAGCTGGCGAAGAAGCACTCCATCTGCCCGTCAGGCAAACGCGGCGGCGATCTGGGTGAGTTCCGCCAGGGTCAGATGGTTCCGGCGTTCGATAAAGTGGTGTTCTCCTGCCCGGTGCTGGAGCCAACCGGCCCGCTGCATACCCAGTTTGGTTATCACATCATTAAAGTGCTGTACCGGAAATAAACAGCAAGGCCTTCTCTTAGAGAAGGCCTTTAATGTTTGCACCCTCTCCCTGTGGGAGAGGGGCGGGGTGAGGGCATCAGCCCGCCCCTGTTGTTAACCCGCTACCGCGATGCGCTTCATATCGGTCATGTAGCCACGCAGTTTGTGACCCACTTTCTCGATCTGGTGGCTGCGAATGGCTTCGTTCACATCGCGCAGCTGCGCGTTATCCACGGCACCTTCTGCAATCGCTTTACCCAGATCGCCAGTCTGCAGAGTAGTCATAAACTCTTTCAGCAGCGGCACGCAGGCGTAAGAGAACAGGTAGTTACCATATTCTGCGGTATCAGAGATAACCACGTTCATTTCGTACAGACGCTTACGGGCGATGGTGTTCGCAATCAGCGGCAGCTCGTGCAGTGATTCGTAGTACGCTGATTCTTCGATGATGCCGGAATCCACCATGGTTTCGAACGCCAGCTCAACGCCTGCTTTCACCATCGCGATCATCAGCACGCCTTTATCGAAGTACTCCTGCTCGCCGATTTTACCTTCGTACTGTGGCGCGGTTTCGAACGCGGTTTTACCGGTCTCTTCACGCCAGGTCAGCAGTTTCTTATCGTCGTTCGCCCAGTCCGCCATCATGCCGGAAGAGAATTCGCCGGAGATAATGTCGTCCATGTGTTTCTGGAACAGCGGTGCCATGATGGTTTTCAGCTGTTCAGACAGCGCGTAAGCACGCAGTTTTGCCGGGTTGGACAGACGGTCCATCATCAGCGTAATACCGCCCTGCTTCAGCGCTTCGGTGATGGTTTCCCAGCCGAACTGAATCAGTTTTTCCGCATATGCCGGGTCGGTACCCTCTTCCACCAGCTTATCGAAGCACAGCAGAGAACCGGCCTGCAGCATGCCGCACAGAATGGTCTGCTCGCCCATCAGGTCAGATTTCACTTCGGCAACGAAGGACGATTCCAGCACGCCCGCACGGTGACCGCCGGTCGCCGCTGCCCATGCTTTGGCAATCGCCATGCCTTCGCCTTTCGGATCGTTTTCCGGGTGAACCGCGATCAGGGTCGGCACGCCGAAGCCACGCTTGTACTCTTCACGAACTTCGGTACCCGGGCACTTCGGTGCAACCATCACCACGGTGATGTCTTTACGGATCTGCTCGCCTACTTCAACGATGTTGAAGCCGTGGGAGTAACCCAGCGCCGCGCCGTCTTTCATCAGCGGCTGTACGGAACGCACAACGTCTGAGTGCTGCTTGTCCGGGGTCAGGTTAACTACCAGATCCGCCTGCGGGATCAGCTCTTCGTAGGTACCCACTTTGAAGCCGTTTTCGGTCGCTTTGCGCCAGGAAGCACGCTTCTCGGCAATCGCTTCTTTGCGCAGGGCGTAGGAGATATCCAGACCGGAGTCACGCATGTTCAGGCCCTGGTTCAGACCCTGTGCGCCACAGCCGACGATGACCACTTTTTTACCCTGAAGGTAGCTCGCGCCATCGGCAAATTCGTCGCGCGCCATGAAGCGACATTTGCCCAGCTGCGCCAGCTGCTGGCGCAAGTTCAGTGTATTAAAGTAGTTAGCCATGGGTGATACCTCGTGATGTTGTGTGTCTTATTGTTCGGTTCGCGTTTCAGCGAGAATGTACCCACATTACAACAGGAAATTTATTGCGGAAATTGATATATTCACAACGTCACGTTGCAATTTTTGCAATGTAAATAGAGGGAGTGGAATCGGTGGATTTACGCGATCTGAAAATGTTCCTGCACCTGACGGAAAGCCGTCATTTTGGCCGCAGCGCCCGGGCGATGCACGTTAGCCCCTCCACGCTTTCACGCCAGATCCAGCGCCTTGAGGAAGACCTCGGCCAGCCGCTGTTCGTGCGTGACAACCGCACCGTCACCCTCACGGAAGCGGGCGAAGAGTTACGCATTTTTGCCCAGCAGACGCTGCTGCAGTACCAGCAGCTGCGGCACTCGATTGACCAGCAGGGGCCGTCACTTTCCGGCGAGCTGCATATTTTTTGCTCCGTGACCGCCGCTTACAGCCATCTGCCGCCCATCCTTGACCGCTTCCGCGCGGCGCATCCGTCGGTTGAAATTAAGCTCACCACCGGCGATGCCTCCGACGCAATGGAAAAAGTGGTGACGGGCGAAGCGGATCTCGCCATTGCTGGGAAACCTGAAACCCTGCCGGGCGCGGTGGCATTCTCCATGCTGGAGAATCTGGCGGTGGTACTCATTGCCCCGGCGCTGCCCTGCCCGGTGCGTAACCAGGTGTCGGTGGAAAAACCGGACTGGTCCACGGTACCGTTTATCATGGCCGATCAGGGGCCGGTGCGCCGTCGTATTGAGCTGTGGTTCCGCCGCCAGAAAATCAGCAACCCGTCGATTTACGCCACGGTCAGCGGCCATGAGGCGATGGTGTCGATGGTGGCGCTCGGCTGCGGCGTGGCGCTGCTGCCGGAGGTGGTGCTGGAAAATAGCCCGGAACCGGTGCGCAATCGCGTGATGATTCTGGAGCGCAGCGATGAGAAAACGCCGTTTGAACTTGGCGTGTGCGCACAAAAAAAGCGGCTGCATGAGCCGCTTATTGATGCGTTCTGGACGATATTGCCAAACCACTAACCTGCCAGGAAGAACCTGAACGCCGGGTTATGGGTTTCATCGTGACACTCATAGCCCAGCTCGTTCAGCCGCGTTTCGAAATCCGGCTCGTGCTCGCCCAGTTCAAACGCCGCCAGCACGCGGCCATAGTCGGTGCCGTGGCTGCGGTAGTGGAAAAGGGAGATGTTCCAGTGCGTGCCCAGCGTGTGCAGGAACTTGAGCAGCGCGCCAGGCGATTCCGGGAACTCAAAGCTGAACAGACGTTCCCTGAGCGGCTTCGATGGACGCCCGCCGACCATGTAGCGCACGTGCAGCTTCGCCATCTCATCGTCGGAGAGATCGACTACGCTATAGCCGCCTTCATGCAGCAGGTTAAGGATCTCTTTACGCTCCTCCACGCCACGGCTCAGACGCACGCCGACAAAAATGCAGGCGTCTTTGGCATCGGCAAAACGGTAGTTAAACTCCGTCACCGAACGGCCGCCCAGCAGCTGACAAAATTTCAGGAAGCTGCCCTTCTCTTCCGGAATCGTCACCGCCAGCAGCGCTTCCCGCTGTTCGCCCAGCTCGCAGCGCTCGGACACGTAGCGCAGACCGTGGAAGTTCACGTTGGCACCAGAAAGCACGTGCGCCAGACGCTCGCCGCGAATGTTGTGCTGCGCGATGTATTTTTTCATGCCCGCCAGCGCCAGAGCGCCGGACGGTTCCGCCACCGCACGAACGTCTTCGAAGAGATCCTTCATCGCCGCGCAGATCGCATCGCTATCCACCGTGACGATATCGTCGAGATATTCCCGGCACAGGCGGAAGGTTTCGTCGCCAATACGCTTCACCGCCACGCCCTCGGCAAACAGCCCGACGCGCGGCAGGTCTACCGGATGCCCGGCATCCAGCGCCGCTTTCAGGCAGGCAGAATCTTCCGCTTCCACGGCAATGACTTTGATCTGCGGCATCAGCTGTTTGATCAGCACCGCCACGCCTGCGGCTAAGCCACCGCCGCCCACCGGAACAAAGACGCGGTCGAGATGGGCATCCTGCTGCAGCAGCTCCAGCGCCAGCGTGCCCTGCCCGGCAATCACCATCGGGTGGTCGAACGGCGGCACCCAGGTGAAACCCTGCTGCTGCGCCAGCTCAATCGCTTTGGCTTTTGCTTCGTCAAAGTTAGCACCGTGGAGTAATACTTCACCGCCGAAACCGCGCACCGCGTCGACTTTGATGTCTGCGGTAGCAACCGGCATCACGATCAGCGCTTTCAGTCCCAGACGAGCAGACGAGAACGCCACGCCCTGCGCGTGGTTGCCCGCCGACGCGGTAATCACGCCGCGCGCCTTTTGCTCATCGGTCAGTCCGGCCATCATCGCGTAGGCACCGCGCAGCTTGAAGCTGTGCACCGGCTGGCGGTCTTCGCGCTTCACCAGAATGACGTTGTCGAGGCGCGAAGAGAGTTTTTCCATTTTCTGCAGGGGCGTGACCTGCACGGCTTCATAGACCGGTGCGCGCAGCACCGCCCTGAGATATTCCGCCCCCTCAGGGGCGGCGGATAAGGGTTGTGACTCGGCCATCGTTAGCCCCCGAGTTTCGATTTATCGCGCACCGCGCCTTTATCTGCACTGGTGGCAAGGCTCGCGTAGGCGCGCAGGGCAAAGGAGACTTCGCGCTGGCGATCTTTCGGCGTCCAGGCTTTGTCGCCGCGCGCTTCCTGCGCTTCACGACGGGCTGCGATCTCCTGGTCGCTCAGCTTGAGCTGAATGCCGCGATTCGGAATGTCGATTTCGATCAGATCGCCGTCTTCGATGATGGCAATGTTGCCGCCGCTTGCCGCTTCCGGGGAAACGTGGCCGATAGAGAGGCCGGAAGTGCCGCCGGAGAAACGCCCGTCGGTGATCAGCGCGCAGGCTTTACCGAGGCCCATCGATTTCAGGAAAGTGGTTGGGTAGAGCATCTCCTGCATGCCCGGACCGCCTTTCGGCCCTTCGTAGCGAATGACAACCACGTCGCCTTCAACCACTTTACCGCCAAGGATGGCGTCTACCGCTTCATCCTGGCTTTCGTACACCTTCGCCGGACCGGTGAATTTCAGGATGCTGTCGTCCACGCCTGCGGTTTTCACGATGCAGCCGTTTTCCGCAAAGTTTCCGTACAGCACGGCCAGACCGCCGTCTTTGCTGTAGGCGTGTTCCAGCGAGCGGATGCAGCCTTCGGCGCGGTCATCGTCCAGCGTGTCCCAGCGGCAATCCTGGGAGAAGGCCTGCGTGGTACGAATACCGGCAGGACCGGCGCGGAACATTTTTTTCACCGCGTCGTCTTTGGTCAGCATCACGTCGAACTGGTCCAGCGATTCCGGCAGCGTCAGCCCGAGCACGTTTTTCACGTCACGGTTCAGCAGCCCGGCGCGATCCAGCTCGCCCAAAATACCGATTACACCACCGGCACGGTGCACGTCTTCCATATGGTACTTCTGGGTACTTGGTGCGACTTTACACAGCTGCGGCACTTTGCGGGACAGCTTGTCGATATCGCTCATGGTGAAGTCGATTTCGGCTTCCTGCGCGGCGGCCAGCAGGTGCAGAACGGTGTTGGTGGAACCTCCCATGGCGATATCCAGCGTCATGGCGTTTTCGAACGCGGCTTTACTGGCAATGCTGCGCGGCAGCGCGCTGGCGTCATCCTGCTCGTAGTAGCGCTTGGTCAGCTCAACGATACGTTTACCGGCGTTGAGGAACAGCTGCTTACGGTCGGCGTGGGTCGCCAGCAGCGAGCCGTTGCCCGGCTGAGACAGACCCAGCGCTTCGGTCAGGCAGTTCATGGAGTTCGCCGTGAACATACCGGAACAGGAGCCGCAGGTCGGACACGCGGAGCGTTCCACCTGATCGCTCTGCTCGTCAGAGACTTTCGGGTCCGCGCCCTGGATCATCGCATCGACCAGGTCGAGCTTGATGATTTTGTCGGAGAGCTTGGTTTTCCCCGCTTCCATTGGGCCACCGGAGACGAAGATCACCGGAATATTCAGACGCAGGGAAGCCATCAGCATCCCCGGGGTGATTTTGTCGCAGTTGGAGATACAGACCATGGCATCGGCGCAGTGGGCGTTAACCATATACTCTACGGAGTCGGCGATCAGCTCGCGCGACGGCAGTGAATAGAGCATGCCCCCGTGACCCATCGCGATACCGTCATCGACCGCAATGGTGTTGAACTCTTTCGCCACGCCGCCGGAGGCTTCGATTTGCTCGGCTACCAGTTTACCCAGATCGCGCAGGTGCACGTGGCCCGGTACGAACTGGGTGAAGGAGTTCACCACGGCGATAATCGGCTTACCGAAATCGGCGTCGGTCATTCCAGTGGCGCGCCACAGCGCGCGGGCACCCGCCATGTTGCGGCCGTGGGTGGTGGTGGCTGAACGATACTTAGGCATGCTTTATTGACTCCCGTCTGACTATGTAATGGGACGGTGCGTGCCGTCCCAAATTTATGCTTAGTGATTAACCTGATCCAACCAGCCGTATTTATCTTCTGTTTCGCCGGTGAAGAGGCCAAAGAACGCTTGCTGAATGCGTTTGGTGACCGGGCCACAGCGGCCTTCTCCCACCTGAATACCGTCTACGCTGCGCACCGGGGTGATTTCAGCCGCGGTACCGGACATAAACACTTCATCGGCC
>NZ_CDRQYH010000012.1:0-76154 GCF_977039595.1 Enterobacter sp. | reverse complement strand
GTACTACTGCACCTGGATCATGGGCTCGCCGGAGGTGTTCGTCGCGTTCCTCACCACCTACTGCGTCGGCAACCTCATTGGCTCCGCGCTGGCGAAACCGCTCACCGACTGGAAGTGCAAGGTCAGCATCTTCTGGTGGACCAACGCCGCGCTGGCGGTGGTCAGCGTGGCGATGTTCTTTGTGCCAATGCATGCCACCGTGCTGATGTTCGGTTTCATCTTCGTCATTGGTGTATTGCACCAGCTGGTGACGCCGATCCAGTGGGTGATGATGTCCGATACCGTCGACTACGGCGAGTGGACCAACGGCAAACGCCTGACCGGCATCAGCTTTGCGGGCACCCTGTTCGTGCTGAAGCTCGGCCTGGCGCTGGGCGGGGCGATGATCGGCTGGATGCTGGCAGGCGGCGGCTACGATGCGGCAGCCAAAACCCAGAACAGCGCGACCATCAGCATCATTATCGGCCTGTTTACCCTGGCCCCGGCTGTCTGCTACGTGCTGAGCGCCATTATCGCCAAACGCTACTACACGCTGAAAACCCCCTTCCTGACCAAAATCCTGGGCGAGCTGGCGCAGGGCGCGCGCCGCAACCAGCAGGAGTTTGAAAACCTGCCGGTCAGCAAAGAATTACAGAACTAAGAGGACGAGAGCATGAAAATCAGTGATGGAAACTGGCTCATTCAACCGGGCCTGAACGTGACGTATCCGGTTCAGGTGTTCGACGTGGAGCAGCAGGGCAATGACCTGGTGGTATTTGTTGCGCCGCGCGACGTGCGCGAGCGTACCTGGCAGCTCGACACGTTGATGTTCACGGTGCGCCTGTTTGCCCCACAGGAAGGGATTATCGGGGTGCGCATCGAACATTTCCAGGGCGCACTGAATAACGGCCCGCACTATCCGCTGAACGTTCTGAAAGACGTGAAGGTAGAGATTGAAAACAACGCCGATTTTGCCGAGCTGAAAAGCGGCAGTATCAGCGTGCGCGTCACCAAAGGCGAGTTCTGGGCGCTGGATTTCCTGCGTAAAGGCCAGCGCATTACCGGCAGCCAGCTGAAAAACAACGGCTACGTGCAGGACAGCAACACCGACCGCAATTACGTGTTCGAGCGTCTGGATCTGGGCGTGGGGGAAACGGTCTACGGCCTGGGCGAGCGCTTCACCGCGCTGGTGCGCAACGGCCAGACGGTCGAAACCTGGAACCGCGACGGCGGCACCAGCACCGAGCAGTCCTACAAAAATATCCCGTTCTACCTGACCAACCGCGGCTACGGCGTGCTGGTGAATCATCCGGAGAACGTCTCGTTTGAAGTTGGCTCCGAGAAGGTTTCCAAGGTGCAGTTCAGCGTGGAAGGGGAATATCTGGAATACTTCGTGATCGACGGCCCGACGCCAAAAGAGGTATTAAACCGCTATACGCAGTTCACCGGGCGTCCGGCGCTGCCGCCTGCGTGGTCGTTCGGCCTGTGGCTGACCACCTCGTTCACCACCAACTACGACGAAGCGACGGTGAACAGCTTTATCGACGGCATGGCCGAGCGCGACCTGCCGCTGCACGTGTTCCACTTCGACTGCTTCTGGATGAAGGCCTTCCAGTGGTGCGACTTCGAGTGGGACCCGGTGACCTTCCCGGATCCGGAAGGGATGATCCGCCGCCTGAAAGAGAAAGGGCTGAAGGTCTGCGTGTGGATCAACCCGTACATCGGCCAGAAATCCCCCATCTTCCGGGAGCTGAAAGAGAAGGGCTACCTGCTCAGGCGCCCGGATGGCTCCCTGTGGCAGTGGGACAAATGGCAGCCGGGGCTGGCGATTTATGACTTCACCAATCCGGACGCGTGCCGGTGGTATGCCGACAAGCTGAAAGGCCTGGTAGATATCGGCGTCGACTGTTTCAAGACCGACTTTGGCGAGCGTATCCCGACCGACGTCCAGTGGTTTGACGGATCCGATCCGCAGAAGATGCACAACCACTACGCCTACATCTACAACGAACTGGTGTGGAACGTGCTGAAAGAGACGGTGGGGGAAGAAGAGGCGGTGCTGTTTGCCCGTTCGGCGTCCGTGGGTGCGCAGCAGTTCCCGGTGCACTGGGGCGGCGACTGCTACGCCAACTATGAGTCGATGGCCGAAAGCCTGCGCGGCGGGCTGTCGATTGGTCTGTCCGGCTTTGGGTTCTGGAGCCACGATATCGGCGGGTTCGAAAACACCGCCCCGGCGCACGTCTACAAGCGCTGGTGCGCGTTCGGGCTGTTCTCCAGCCACAGCCGCCTGCACGGCAGCAAATCCTACCGCGTGCCGTGGGCATACGATGACGAGTCCTGTGACGTGGTGCGCCACTTCACCCAGCTGAAGTGCAGGCTGATGCCGTACCTGTATCGTCAGGCGGCGCTGGCCCGCGAGTTCGGCACGCCGATGCTGCGCGCGATGATGCTGGAATTTCCGGACGATCCGGCGTGCGATTACCTCGACCGCCAGTACATGCTGGGGGATTCGGTGATGGTCGCGCCGGTGTTCTCCGAGGCGGGCGACGTGCAGTTCTACCTGCCGGAAGGACGCTGGACGCACCTGTGGCACAACGACGAAATTCAGGGCAGCCGCTGGCATAAGCAGCAGCACGATTTCATGAGCCTGCCGGTCTACGTGCGCGACAACACGCTGCTGGCGCTAGGCAACAATAACCAGAAGCCGGACTATGCGTGGCACGAGGGAACGGCCTTCCAGCTGTTTAACCTGGACGATGGCGCAACGGCGGTGAGCGAAATCCCTGCGGCGGACGGCTCCGTGGCGTTTACGCTGAAGGCGTCACGTCGGGGCGACATCGTGACCTTTACCGGCGCGGGAGACGCGCAAAACTGGTCGGTGTGCTTGCGCAACGTGCAGAAGGTGAGCGGCGTGAAGGGCGGTTCGCACGCGGGCAGCGAGTGGGGTGTGGTGGTGAAAGCGGAGGGCGATGAGGTGGTGGTTCACCTTTAATTCCCCTAACCCTCCCCCCCAAAGGGGCGAGGGAATGGTTTGCTTCCTCTCCCTTTCAGGGAGAGGGCTGGGGTGAGGGTGGTGTTGAAACCACCCCGCCCGTCATCGTCTGCTGCACCTGCTGTTTATCCATATTCACCGCGCTCAGCTTCCCATTCACCGTCGGCTTCAGCGGGGCATTCGCCTGCACGCTGCCGCTGGCGGTGAGCTGAATATTGCCGTCGCCCGTAATCGGCAGAGCAGGCCAGCCCCACTGCTGCAGCACGTTGAGCGGTACGCCGCGCCCGTTCAGGCTTACCGTAGTCTGCCGCTGCGGGAGTTGTGAAACGGTCGCCGTGGCTTCCAGAATGCCTTTTTCGGTAAATGCGCTCAGGTCGGTAATGTTCACCGTGGCGGCGTTGGCATTCAGCGCCAGCGACGGGCGGCGCACGTCGACGCGGTTAAAGGTCGCCGCCGCGCCGTTCAGGGTTGCGCTCCCGCCCCAGACACCCCACTGGCGATCTTTCACCAGATGCAGGTTTGCGCCATAACCGTCCAGAGAGGTGATCTGCCAGGGGAAGGCGGGATCGATGTCGATCACCAGGTTACGGCTCAGGCCGAATTTTTGCAGCGTGACGCTGTTCAGCCATTCCGGCAGAGGCTCCATCCACAATGCTTTCCAGTTCTGCGGTAGGGTGTACTCCAGTCCGGCGATGGCGACATCGTCCAGCACCAGCGCTTTACCGTCGCGTAGCCAGTTGCCCGAGGTGCGTACCATGCCGCCCTCCCAGCGGGAGGTGAACTGACGCAGCGCCATGCCCTGCGGGGAAAACTCCGCATTCAGGATCGGGTCGAAAAGATGCAGCGAGCCGTAGATAAACTCGCTGGCGTTCATGGACAGACGACCTTCCTGGCTCTGCCAGTCACCTTTGCTTAGAGTCAGGTTGCGCAGGCTTAAATCGAGATCGGTCACCGCCCAGTCCGGGCCCTGAAGCCGGGCGTCGGTCACGTCCAGACGACCAATCTGCAAAGAGGGAATGGTGCCCAGCGGTGCGAAGAACGCCGTCAGCGTTTTATCGCTCTGCAGGCGGATCTCGTTGAGGCGCATGGTGTCGATAATCCAGCTCCCGTCGGCGTTGCGCAGGGCGGAGCCGGTGAGTGAGCCACGAGCCATGTCGGCGCCAATCGTTTTCAGCACCACCTCCTTGCCGTTAAGCTGGCCCTCGATCAGCACGTTGGTGGCCGGTACGCCGTTCAGGGTCAGCGAGCCCGCGCTCATCTGAATCTGCGCGTTGTTCCCCAGCACGTTGCCCGCTTCCGGCTGCCACGGGCTGACGCCGCCCGTGACCTTCTGCGCGCTCAAATCCCATTCGGTATTCGGGCTGTTAAACGCCATGTTGTTCAACTGCAGGCGATCCGCCTGGAAAGGCAGCGGCGCCGTCTGCGGCGAGAGATTCAGCGTGCCGTCGAAGAGGGTGATGGTGTCCATGTGCAGCGGATCGGTTATCTGACGGCTGCTCAGGCCAATATCGACTTTTTTGGCTACCAGCGTGGCGGGTTTACCGTCCCGACCAAAGGTGACATTTTCCAGAATGATGTGGGAAGGCGACGAAAAGCGGTGATTCATCTTGTCGAAACTGAGTTCGTAGTCGGTATTCACCGTTACCCAGCTGCTGACCTGAGACGCGCCCCAGCGGGTCTGGAGCAGAATATAGAGCGCCAGCATCACAATGAGCAGGGCTACCAGAAGATAGATGAGGAGCTTTCCAATAAATTTCATGGTCTTCCATCCCGCAAAACGCACATAAGGGAGTTATGCACGATTTATGCGCAATCCTCAAGGCGGGAATGGTGTAATTCGATGTCACGGCAGGCATTGACTGCCTGCCGTGAGAGAAATCAATTTTTCTCAGGCGGGAAAACGAGGTTTAGCACGATAGCGGTGATACCGCCCGCAGCAATGCCGGAAGAGAGCAGGTTTTTCACCCAGTCAGGGGCAAACTGCAGGATCAGCGGCTGCTGGGAAACGCCCAGACCAACGGCCAGCGACAGCGCGATAATCATGATCGCGCGGCGGTTCAGTGGTTCGCGGGAGACGATACGCACACCGGAGGCTGCGATAGTCCCGAACATCACCAGCGTTGCGCCGCCCAGCACTGGCTCAGGGATGTGCTGCACAAAGCCGCTTACCGCCGGGAACAGGCCGAGGACGATCAGCATCAGCGCTACTACAAAACCGACGTAGCGGCTGGCCACGCCGGTCAGCTGGATGACGCCGTTGTTCTGGCCGAAGCAGGAGTTCGGGAAGGTGTTGAATACCGCAGAGACAAACGAGTTCAGGCCGTTCGCCAGCACGCCGCCTTTCAGACGCTTCATATACAGCGGGCCGGATACCGGCTGCTCGGAGACGTCCGAGGTAGCGGTGATATCGCCGATGGTCTCCAGAGAGGTGATCATAAAGACCAGCATCAGCGGCAGGAGCAGGCCCCAGTCAATGCCCAGGCCGTAGTACAAAGGCGTGGGGACGACGATCAGTGCGCTGTTGGTCGGCGCGGTGTTCTCCGGCAGCATGCCCAGCGCCCACGCCAGCAGATAGCCTGCCGCCATGGCAATCACCAGCGAGGCGACGCGCAGGTAAGGGTTACGCTGACGGTTAAGCAGAATAATGATGGCCAGCACCACGCCTGCCAGCAGCAGGTTTTTCGGTGCGCCGAAGGTGTGGTCGCTCATTGCCGCATAACCGCCGCCGATGGACGTCAGGCCCACCTGAATCAGCGACAGTCCGATAATCATGACGACCACGCCGGAAACCAGCGGGGTGATAACGCGGCGAGCCAGATGCAGAACGCGGGAGATCACCATCTCCGTACAGCTGGCCAGCATCAGCGTGCCGAACAGCGCCGCCATCATGGTCGGAACATCCGCACCGCCGGTTTTCAGGGCCGTACCGCCCATGATCAGCGGTGCCACGAAGTTAAAGCTGGTGCCCTGAATCGACAACAAACCCGACCCCACCGGACCCCACGCTTTAATTTGAATAATCGAGGCCACGCCGGAGGCGAAAAGAGACATGCTGATAATGTGCTGCGTGTCCTGCGCCGGTAAGCCGAGCGCCTGGCAAATCAGCAGCGCCGGAGTGATCACCGCAACAAACATAGCCAGAAGATGCTGGCAGGCGGCGAAAAGCGTTTGCGGCAGCGGCGGGCGGTCTTCAAGGCGGTAAATCAGTTCGCTATTTTGCTTCTGCGCAATCGGTTGCGCATCAGGCGACTCTATGGTGTTAACGGACATCGGCGGCAATCCCACGGTGGAAAAGCGGGCATTTTATCTGACCACCTGGTAAAAGCAAACGATTGCCAGCAAAAAAAGGGAAGAAATTCTGCCGCTGTGAGCAGGTTTTCTACAACGCATCGGAAAAAAAAATTACACTTTTTGCGCCGGGGGCTCATGAAGAGCGCAAACCGGCCCAGGATAACGCCGCGTGTGTATGGAACACGCGCAAAAAAGGAGCCTTCTATGATTCATCTCGATACGTTGTCGACCCTTGTTGCCGCAACGCTGGTCTTACTGCTTGGTCGTAAGCTGGTACATAGCGTTTCCCTTCTGAAAAAGTACACCATTCCTGAACCCGTCGCCGGCGGCCTGCTGGTAGCGCTGGCCCTGCTGGTGCTGAAAAAAAGCCTGGGCTGGGAAATAGATTTTGATATGTCCCTGAAAGACCCGCTGATGCTGGCCTTCTTTGCCACCATTGGCCTGAATGCCAACCTGGCGAGCCTGCGCTCGGGCGGTAAGGTGCTCGGCGTATTCCTGATTGTGGTGGTGGGGCTGCTGCTGATGCAAAACGCCATTGGCATCGGCATGGCAACGCTGCTGGGGCTGGATCCGCTGATGGGGCTGCTGGCGGGGTCGATTACCCTTTCGGGCGGTCACGGAACCGGGGCCGCGTGGAGCAAGCTATTCATCGAACGCTACGGCTTTGAAAACGCGACGGAAGTAGCGATGGCCTGTGCCACCTTTGGCCTGGTGCTGGGTGGCCTGATTGGCGGCCCGGTGGCGCGTTATCTTGTGAAGCACTCTACCACGCCGGACGGCAGGCCGGACGATGAGCTGGTGCCTACCGCCTTTGAAAAGCCGGACGTTGGGCGCAGTATCACCTCGCTGGTGCTGATTGAAACCATCGCGATGATCGCCATCTGCCTGACCGTGGGCAAAGTGGTTGCGCAATGGCTGGCGGGCACAGCGTTTGAGCTGCCGACGTTTGTTTGCGTGCTGTTTATCGGGGTGATCCTGAGCAACGGTCTGGCGCTGATGGGCTTCTACCGCGTGTTTGAAAGGGCGGTGTCGGTGCTCGGCAACGTCTGCCTCTCGCTGTTCCTGGCGATGGCGCTGATGAGCCTCAAGCTGTGGGAGCTGGCCTCGCTGGCGCTGCCGATGGTGGCGATTCTGGCAGTGCAAACCCTGTTTATGGCGCTGTACGCTATGTTCGTCACCTGGCGCATGATGGGCAAAAACTACGATGCGGCGGTGCTGGCGGCGGGTCACTGCGGGTTTGGTCTGGGGGCAACCCCAACGGCTATCGCTAACATGCAGGCGATCACAGAACGGTTCGGGCCATCGCACATGGCGTTTCTGGTGGTCCCGATGGTCGGGGCGTTCTTTATTGATATCGTCAACGCGCTGGTTATCAAGCTATACCTGATGCTGCCAATGTTTGCCTGAAATCAGGCGTTGGAATACCGCTCGGTTTCCGGCATCCAGCGCTCAATTAACGCTGCCGCCTGTTCGGGGTAGCGTTCATGAATGTGGCGCGCAAGGCGCTGAACTTCCGGGATCATAGCCTGATCGCGCAGCAAATCCGCCACTTTGAATTCCGCATTCCCCGTCTGGCGCGTGCCCAGCAGTTCACCCGGGCCGCGGATCTCCAGGTCTTTTTGCGCAATCACAAAACCGTCGTTGCTGTCGCGCAGCACCTGCAACCGCATCTGGGCGGTTTTCGAGAGCGGGGCTTTGTAGAGCAGGACGCAGTGGGAGGCTACCGCGCCACGGCCAACACGTCCGCGCAGCTGGTGGAGCTGGGCAAGGCCCAGGCGCTCCGGGTTTTCGATAATCATCAGGCTGGAGTTGGGTACGTCCACGCCCACTTCAATGACCGTCGTGGCGACCAGCAAATGCAGCTCTCCCTGCTTAAACGACTGCATCACCGACTGTTTTTCAGCGGGCTTCATACGTCCGTGAACCAGACCCACGTTCAGCTCCGGCAGCGCCAGCTTGAGTTCTTCCCACGTGGCTTCGGCAGCCTGCGCTTCCAGCAGTTCAGACTCCTCGATCAGCGTACAGACCCAGTAGGCCTGACGTCCTTCGTGGGTGCAGGCGTTGCGCACGCGGTCAATAATATCGCTGCGACGCGTGTCAGGAATGGCGACCGTTGTGACCGGGGTACGGCCCGGCGGCAGTTCGTCGATGGTGGAGGTATCCAGATCGGCGTAGGCGGTCATCGCCAGGGTGCGCGGGATCGGCGTGGCGGTCATGATCAGCTGATGCGGATGGAAGCCCTGTTGAAGGCCTTTTTCCCACAGCGCAAGACGCTGATGGACGCCAAAGCGGTGTTGTTCATCGATAATCACCAGCGCAAGGCCGCTGAACTGCACCTGCTCCTGGAAGATAGCGTGCGTGCCGACAATCATTTGCACCTGCCCGCTGGCGATGGCTTCCTGCTGCGCAAGTCGCGCTTTGCCTTTTTGCTTCCCGGCAAGCCAGCCCACTTCAATCCCCAGCGGCGCGAACCAGGCGCGGAAATTGTTGGCGTGCTGTTCAGCCAGCAGCTCGGTCGGCGCCATAAGCGCGACCTGTTTACCGTGGGAAATCGCGCGCAGGGCTGCCAGCGCGGCAACCAGCGTTTTACCGGACCCTACATCGCCCTGCACCAGGCGCATCATCGGCACGTCGAGCGCCATATCGCGTTCAATCTCAGCGGTGACGCGCGCCTGCGCGCCGGTGGGTTTAAACGGCAGAGAGGCCAGCAGCTTATCTTTGAGCGCATCATTCTGGCTTAAGGGCTGAGCGTGGAAACGCTGCGCGCCCGCACGAAGCGCCAGCATGCTCAGGTTATGCGCCAGTAATTCCTCAAGGATAAGACGCTGTTGGGCGGGGTGTTTGCCGCTTTCTAAATCGCTGAGCTGCAGCGTTGGCGGTGGACGGTGCAGGGTTCGCAGCGCCTCGGGCAGGCTCATCATGCCCTGCGCCAGCTCGGGCGGCAGCAGCTCGGTAATGGCGCAGGTATCCAGTAGCTCCAGCGCCTGATCGGTGAGCTTACGCAGCGTCGCCTGCTTGATGCCTTCGGTCGTCGGGTAAACCGCGGTGAGCGTCTCCTGCAGCTCCGGCGTGCTGAGATCGCCCTGCACGCGGTACTCCGGGTGGATCATCTCTGCGCCGTATTTCCCGCGTTTGGCTTCACCATAGGCCAGCACCCTGCGGCCCGTCGCCAGGCTGTTTTTCATCGCCGCGCTGAAGTTGAAAAAACGCATGGTAAGGATGCCGGTGCCGTCGCTAATCTGGCAGGTCATCATCCGGCGTCCGCCGAAGGTGATATTGCAGTTCAGTACTTCGCCTTCAACGGTGGCGTAAATGGCGGGAAGGAGATCGCCAATCTTATAGAGCTGGGTGCGGTCTTCGTAACGCAGGGGGAGGTGAAGCAGGAGATCCTGCACGGTATGCAGACCAATTTTCGCCAGCTTATTGCTTTGCGCCGCGCCCACGCCCGTCAGGCTGTTAAGCGGGATGGCATCCAGCAGGCGGCCTTTCATCGCTTACCCGGCGTACTGCATGGTGGCCCACCACTCGGCATCGGCTTCAATTTCGCCCTGCGCGTTGACGTGGGGGTAAGGCAATTTTTTCTGCTTCGCAACGCGAGCCAGCACCGGATAACCACCTTCAAACAGCAGGCGCTGCTGTTCATCTTCCGGCAGCATGCTGTTGCTGCGCTCGTACATCCCCGCGTTCTGACGCTGGCGCTGCGCTTCATAAAGAATGAGCGCGGACGCCACGGAGACGTTGAGAGACTGGACCATGCCGATCATCGGAATGATGATGTCCCGATCCGCCAGATCCAGCGCTTCCTGGGAGATCCCGGTTTTCTCCTGACCCATTAAAATGCAGGTCGGGCGGGTGTAGTCGATCTCGCGGAAATCTACGGCTTTAGCGGACAGGTTAGTGGCAAGGATCTGCATCCCGCGCCCTTTCAGGTGCGATACGGCTTCGCCAATGGTGTGATGATTTTTGACGGACACCCAGCTGTTGCTGCCTGCCGCCGCTGAGACCGTATTTCGCATACGGCCGTCCGGCCAGACGGCGTGCACTTCATGCACACCGACAGCATCTGCGGTACGGACGATGGCAGAGACGTTATGAGGTTTATGCACCTGCTCCATGCAGACCGTCAGGTCAGGCTGACGCCTGGCGAGCATTTCGCAGATACGTGCATAACGTTGTGAATTCATAAACCTAGTTTCGGTTTCGGGTGACTTTAATCACGTCCGGCATGACGCGGATCTTGCGCATAATATTCGCCAGATGTACGCGGTCGCGGGCGGTCAGACGAATAAAGGCGCTATAAACGCGGCCATCTTTTTCTTCCGTATTCAGACTCTGAATGTTGGAAGAGGCCGTGTTGATCGCTGCCGTCAGGTTCGCCAGGGCACCCTGGTGGTTGAACATATCCACCTTAATTTCGGTGATAAATTCCTGCGCGGTCTCTTTATCCCACTCGACCGCCATAAACTTCTCGGCTTCTTTCTGGTAGCCGCGAATGTTACGACAGGATTCATGGTGGATAACCAGCCCTTTGCCCGGGCTGACGTGCGCAATAATCGGGTCGCCAGGAATTGGGCGGCAACATTTTGCGAAGGTGATCAGCACCCCGTCCGCGCCTTTAATCGGCAAATGAGCATGGCCAGATGCGCCTGGAGCAGAAGATGTCGCTTCGCCCTGCTGCAAGTTTTTCGCTACTACGACACTCATGGCGTTGCCCAGACCAATTTCCGCCAGCAGATCGTCCAGAGACGTGAGCTTCATTCGGTCGAGTTCGCGCTGGATATGCTCCGGTGGGATCTCCGCCAGCTTACGGCTACCGCCCAACGCGTGGTTGAGCAGCCGACGTCCCAGACTGACGGAATCATCACGCTTGAGGTTTTTCAGCAGCTGGCGAATTTTGGCGCGTGCTTTGGAGCTTACGACAAAGTTCAACCAGGCCGCGTTCGGACGTGCGCCCGGCGCGGTAATAATTTCTACCGTCTGGCCGCTGGAGAGCGGCTGAGACAGCGGATAAGGCTGCCTGTCGACGCGCGCGCCGACGCAGGCATGCCCGATATCGGTATGCACGGCGTAAGCGAAATCGACCGGCGTTGCGCCCGCAGGCAGTTCGACAATGCGACCTTCTGGGGTGAAAACGTAAATCTCATCCGGGAAGAGATCGGATTTAACGCTCTCGATAAATTCAAACGAGCTGCCCGCACTCTGCTGAAGTTCCAGCAGGCTCTGCATCCAGCGCTGGGCGCGGATTTGTGCGGTCGTACTGCTTTCGCCGCCGTGCTCTTTATAGGCCCAGTGTGCGGCTACACCCATCTCTGCCATCTGGTCCATGTCTTCGGTGCGAATTTGCACCTCAACAGGCACGCCGTGCGGACCAATCATCGAGGTATGCAAAGATTGATAGCCGTTCGCTTTTGGAATGGCGATATAATCTTTCATGCGCCCCGGACGCGGCTTGTAGAGGCTGTGCATCTGCCCCAGCACGCGATAACAGGTGTCCGAGTCATGGACGATCACGCGGAAGGCGTAGATATCCATGATCGAGTGAAAACGTTGCTCTTTGAGCACCATTTTGCAGTAGATGGAGTACAGGTGTTTCTCGCGACCGCTAACGCGGCACGGAATTCCCGCTTCCTGCAAGCGCCCTTCGATTTCAGAGAGGATTTTTTGAATCATCTCTTTACGGTTACCGCGTGCGGCTTTCACCACCTCTTTAATGACGCGATAACGGTTCGGGTACAACGCTTCAAAACCCAGCTCTTCCAGCTCGGTTTTAATGTGGTGAATACCTAAACGGTGCGCCAGCGGGCTGTAAATTTCGAGGGTTTCACGGGCAATACGGCGACGTTTATCCGGACGAAGTGAGCCCAGCGTGCGCATGTTGTGGGTACGGTCAGCGAGTTTGATGAGAATGACGCGGATATCCTGCACCATCGCCATAATCATCTTGCGGAAGTTTTCGGCTTGCGCCTCTTTCTTGTCGCGGAAATTCAGCTTATCAAGCTTAGAGACCCCTTCCACCAGTTCGGCAACGCTTTTGCCAAACAGCTGTTCCATGTCCTGATAAGTGGCAGGGGTATCTTCGATCACGTCGTGCAGCAGAGCGGCCATGAGCGTTTCGTAGTCGAGTTTCATCTCGGCCAGAATACAGGCCACCGCTACCGGGTGCGTGATATAGGGTTCACCGCTTGAACGTGTCTGGCCCTCGTGAGCGTCACGTGCAACGAGATACGCCTGCTGAAGACGCTTAATCTGGTCTTCAGGCAGGTAGGTTTGAATCAGTTGATTCAGGCTTTCAAACAGATACAAGGGCGACCCGCAGGTTTAATTAACGACGACCTTCAGCAATAGCGGTTACGGCCTGCAGTTCTGCGGCTTCCTGCTCTTGCTGCTCCTGGCGCTCACGCACGTCGAGGATCTGGTTGTTGATCAGACCTTCTTCGATTTCGCGAAGTGCAATAACGGTGGTTTTATCGTTTTCTTCCGGTACCAGCGGATCTTTACCGCCTACCTGCATCTGACGAGCGCGACGCGCGGCGACCAGCACCAGGTCAAAACGGTTACCAATTTTCTCTACAGCGTCCTGAACAGTTACGCGTGCCATACTTAAAATGCTCCACAGGTGAAGAAATGACTGGGCATGATACTGAAAGTGGGTTCAGTCTGCCAACAGTTTGGTGATTAATGCGTCATGTCGCTGCTTCTGGCGGCTCATACGCAGACGTTCTGCACGAAGAATGGTTTTGAGATCGCTCAGCGCGGCATCAAAATCATCATTCACAATTAGGTAATCATATTCCGCGTAATGGCTCATTTCTGCAACAGCCTGTTCCATACGCTTTGCGATCACTTCTTCGCTGTCCTGGCCGCGCCCACGCAGGCGGCGATCCAGCTCATCTTTCGATGGCGGTAAAATAAAGATACTGCGCGAGTCAGGCATTTTCTTGCGAATTTGCTGCGCACCCTGCCAGTCGATATCCAGAAACACATTCACGCCCGTGGCCAGAACCTGCTCAATGGTTTCACGCGAGGTACCGTAGTAATTACCAAATACTTCAGCGTGTTCAAGAAACGCGTCTCTGCCGATCATCGCTCTGAATTCGTCGTGATCCACAAAGAAATAGTGTTCACCGTGCACTTCACCCGGACGCGGCGCTCGCGTGGTATGAGAAACAGAAACCTGTGTGTCGTACAACGGTTGGGTTTTTAACAGTGCCTGAATAAGGCTGGATTTACCCGCGCCGCTAGGGGCAGAAACAATATAAAGCGTGCCTTGAGCCATGAGAGTCTTTTGTATGTGTTAACGAAGAAGTCCTACATACGGGCTTATTATACACGTCACCGCCGTGTGACGTAGTCTTTGTCACACTTTTTCCCTCGGATTATTGAATTTTGCGTGCCGTTTTCAGGTTTTATCTGTGGTTTTCAGCCACCAAAAGAAATACCGGATAGCGTCTCGCATTGTGAAACGTTGCCGTTAGCGTTGTTTCAGGCATCAGGGTATACCTCCTGCAATGCAAAGGAGGGGTAGCGATGTGGCGATGGATAAGCGGGGTAATGTTGTTGTGGTGTGGCTATGGCGCGGCGGTTTGCCCAGTGTGGTCGCAGGCAAAAGCAGAGAAAGAGATGGCGTCGTTAAGCGCGCAAATCAAACGCTGGGATAACGCTTACTGGAAGGAGGGGGTGAGCGAGGTCAACGACGAAGTTTACGACCAGCTTCACGGGCGGTTAACGAAGTGGCAGCACTGTTTCGGCAGTGAACCTTCAGGAGAGAAACTCCCTACCCTGACGGGGAGCGTAAAACATCCTGTCGCCCATACGGGCGTACATAAAGTGGCCAGCAAAGAGGCGCTGAGTCAGTGGATGCTCGCGCGGCAACATCTGTGGATGCAGCCCAAAGTTGACGGTGTGGCGGTAACGCTGGTCTATCGTGACGGAAAGTTAACCCAGGCCATTAGTCGAGGTGATGGCCTGAAAGGGGAAGACTGGACCGATAAGGTACGTTTAATCCCGTCTGTTCCGCAAAAGCTCACCGGCAAGTTGGCAAATAGCGTCTTACAGGGCGAGCTTTTCTGGTTAAGCGACAAGCACGTCCAGCGGCAGATGGGCGGGGTGAATGCTCGCGCAAAAGTTGCGGGTGCGATGATGCGGCAAAAGGATAACGCGCTATCGAATAAGCTCGGCGTATTCATCTGGGCCTGGCCTGACGGACCGAAAGACATGCATACATCTCTAGCTGAACTGTCTCAGGCCGGTTTTACGCTGTCGGCACGGTATACGTTACCCACCGATTCTGTTGATGCCGTTGAGAAACAGCGCGCGGCCTGGCACGTAAGCGCATTACCCTTTGCCACGGATGGCATTGTGGTGCGTTCGGAGGATGAACCCGCGGGCGAAGATTGGTTACCGGGAGAAGGCAGCTGGGTCGTCGCGTGGAAATATCCTCCTGCAGCCCAGGTCGCCGAGGTGAGTGATATTCATTTTTCCGTGGGGCGAACGGGCAAAATTTCCGTTGTAGCAGCGCTGGAACCCGTGCAACTGGATGATAAACAGGTGCAGAGGGTGAGTCTGGGCTCGGTTGCGCGCTGGCAGGGGCTGGATATTGCCCCGGGGGATCAGATCCAGGTCAGCCTGGCCGGGCAAGGTATCCCCCGGTTTGATAAGGTGCTCTGGCGTGGAACGGACAGACATAAACCAGAGCCTCCGGCCCCACGTTATCATTCTCTTAGCTGTTTCTATGCTTCACCGGAGTGTATGGAACAGTTCTTTGCCCGGCTGACCTGGCTTAGTTCAAAGCAGGTACTTGATATTGATGGATTAGGCGAGTCAGGCTGGCGAACCCTCTGGCAGGCGCATCATTTTGAACATCTCTTTTCGTGGCTGTTATTAACGCAGGCGCAGCTGCAGGCTTTACCGGGATTTTCCTCTGCGCGCGGGCTGGCGCTCTGGCACCGATTTAATCTGGTGCGCGAGAAGCCTTTTATCCGCTGGCTCATGGCATTGGGTGTGCCAATGTCGCAGTCTTCGCTGAAGGCAATGGGAGACATATCGTGGCAGAAGATGAGCGGGCGCAACGCAAAGGACTGGCAGACCCTGCCGGGAACGGGCGAGGAGAAAGCGCGACAAATCATTAACTGGCTGCACGCGCCTCAAATTGATGTGCTGGCGAAATGGCTCGCTGAACAGCACATCAACGGGTTCTGAAGCTAGTGTGCGCTGTGTTTGTAATGAAAAACGGGTAGTCCAAGCTTAAGACGCAGCGCCAGCATGCGGGCCGTAAAGCCAAACAGTAGCGTCGAGATGACCACGACATCATGGTTTGAAACGTAATGCTGCAGGGCAATATAGAGCACCGCTGCCGCAAAGGAGATGCCAGCATACAGCTCTTTTTGAAAGACCAGAGGAATACGTTTGCAGAACATATCGCGCAGCACGCCGCCGAATACGCCCGTGACCACGGCAGCAATGGTGGCGATTACCGGGCCTTCACCCATATCGAGTGCGATTTGCGCACCGATGATCGAAAAGACGATCAGCCCCAGCGCATCAAGCACCAGGAACAGGCGGCGAAGATGGGGCATAACGGGCGCCACGATGGTGGTTAACACGGCGGCCGTTGCCACGATAATCACATACTCAGGGTGTTTAACCCAGCTGAGCGGGTAATGGCCAAGCAGAATATCGCGCACGGAACCGCCGCCCAGTGCGGTCGCTGTAGCAATAATGATTACGCCGAAGGTGTCCATACGGCGACGTCCGGCGGCAAGTGCGCCGGTCATGGATTCTGCGGTGATGCCAATGAGATAAAGGATGTGAAGCAGCATATACCCTCCGGTGTGAACGCGTGGGAGGTTAGCGATTTGTGCGCAAGATCACGATTGAGATTTTCTAAGGCGACCAGGTTTGCCCTATAAATTTTTATCAGGATAGGTTGAATGGGCTTGATGAGCAGCGGTAAAAAACAAAAATAGGCGCTGAGATGGATTAGAAATAGTAATGGGTGGCACCATCGACACCACCCGAAATGCATTACTCGATATTCTGGATCTGCTCGCGCATCTGCTCAATCAGCACTTTCAGCTCAATCGCTGAATTCGTCACTTCTGCATTGATCGACTTAGACGCCAGGGTGTTCGACTCGCGGTTAAACTCCTGCATCATAAAGTCCAGACGGCGGCCCACAGCTTCTTTCTTCTTCAGAATGTTGTAGGTTTCTTTAACGTGCGCTTCCAGACGGTCCAGCTCTTCAGCGACATCGATACGCTGCGCCATCAGCACCAGCTCTTGTTCCAGACGGGTGTTTTCCAGCTGAACTTCCGCTTCTTCCAGTTTGGCGACAAGACGCTCGCGCTGCCATTGCAGCACTTCTGGCATATGGGCGCGGACTTTGGCTACTTCGGTGCTCACGCCTTCAAGGCGCTGCTCAATCATCGCTTTCAGCGCCTGGCCTTCGGTTTCACGGGCAACGATAAAGTCGTCCAGCGTGCCGTCGAGGGCTGCCAGGATTTCAGCGGCAATGGCATCCAGATCCTGTTCACCGGCGGCCATGACGCCAGGCCAGCGCAGAATATCAACCGGGTTGATTTCGCCTTCATCGCTCTGCATTTTGACCCAGTTCGCCGCATTCACGAGCTGTTTCGCCAGTTTTTCGTTGAGGATCAGTTCGCCCTGTGCGCTGGCATCAGGCTCAAAGCGCAGGTTACATTCCACTTTCCCGCGCGTCAGACGCGTACGGATACGTTCACGTACGACAGGCTCAAGGCTGCGGAACTGCTCCGGCATACGGAAATACGTTTCCAGGTAACGCTGGTTTACCGAGCGCATTTCCCATGTGGCGCTACCCCAGCTACCCTTGATTTCACGCCGGGCGTAGGCGGTCATACTGCGGATCATAGACATTCCCGTTTTTAAAGGAGAGATGGGGGGATTATAGCTTTCGGGGGCTTCTCAGGATAGGAATAAGCGTCCTTTATCCGTATAATGCGCAGCCACATTCGTTTCAAGCCGGAGAATCCATCATGCGTCCATCAGGTCGTAGCGCCAATCAGGTGCGTCCCGTCACCCTGACCCGTAACTATACAAAACACGCTGAAGGCTCCGTGCTGGTTGAGTTTGGTGACACGAAGGTTCTGTGCACCGCGTCCATTGAAGAAGGCGTTCCGCGTTTCCTGAAAGGTCAGGGCCAGGGCTGGATCACCGCAGAGTACGGCATGCTGCCGCGTGCGACCCACACCCGTAATGCCCGTGAAGCGGCAAAGGGCAAGCAGGGCGGTCGTACCATGGAAATTCAGCGTCTGATCGCGCGTGCGCTGCGTGCAGCCGTTGATCTGAAAATCCTCGGCGAATTCACCATCACGCTGGACTGCGACGTTATTCAGGCAGACGGCGGTACGCGTACGGCGTCCATTACTGGCGCATGCGTGGCGCTGGCTGATGCCCTTAACAAGCTGGTTGCGGCCGGTAAGCTGAAAACCAACCCAATGAAAGGTATGGTTGCGGCGGTGTCCGTGGGTATCGTTAACGGTGAAGCGCTTTGCGATCTGGAATACGTTGAAGATTCTGCCGCCGAGACCGACATGAACGTGGTGATGACCGAAGACGGTCGCATCATTGAAGTACAGGGCACGGCGGAAGGCGAGCCGTTCACCCACGACGAGCTTCTCTCCCTGCTGGCGTTGGCCCGAGGGGGAATCGAATCCATTGTAACGACGCAGAAAGCGGCGTTAAAAAATTGATTTTAAGGCGACCAATGAGTCGCCTTTTTTTTGCCTGTAAGACAGAAAAACCAAAGGAGCAAATCCATGAAATCGTATCAGCGCCAGTTTATTGAGTTTGCGCTTAACAAGCAGGTACTTAAGTTTGGCGAGTTTACGCTGAAATCCGGGCGTAAGAGTCCCTATTTCTTCAACGCCGGGCTGTTTAATACCGGGCGCGATCTGGCACTGTTAGGCCGTTTCTATGCCGAAGCGCTGGTGGATTCCGGGATTGATTTTGACCTGCTGTTTGGCCCGGCCTATAAAGGCATTCCGATTGCGACCACTACAGCGGTGGCGCTGGCGGAACACCATGACCGCGACGTGCCGTACTGCTTTAACCGCAAAGAGGCTAAAACCCACGGTGAAGGCGGAAATCTGGTCGGCAGCACACTGCAGGGCCGCGTCATGCTGGTCGATGACGTGATCACCGCGGGTACGGCGATCCGCGAATCGATGGAGATTATCCAGGCCAACGGTGCGACGCTTGCTGGCGTGCTGATTTCTCTGGATCGTCAGGAGCGTGGTCGCGGTGAAATTTCCGCTATTCAGGAAGTTGAGCGCGATTACAGCTGTAAAGTGACGTCGATTATCACCCTAAAAGAGCTGATTGCGTATCTGGAAGAGAAGCCTGAGATGGCGGACCATCTGGCAGCGGTAAAAGCGTATCGCGAAGAGTTCGGGGTTTAATTGCATTGCCCGGAGGCGAAACGCTTACCGGGCCTACTACCAGTTTGTAAGCCGGATAAGGCGAAGCCGCCATCCGGCGATAGCGTTACTGTAATTGTGCTGCCACTAACGGCCAGCGGGCATCAAAATCGTCCGTTGGACGGTATTTGAATTCGCTACGCACAAACCGGGAGAGCATGCCTTCACAAAACGCCAGAATCTGGCTCGCCAGCAGCGTTTCATCAATGCTGTAACCTTCGCCCTCACGCATTTTCTTTTCGCGCAGTACCTGGCGCAGCTGCGCTTCAATACGCTCGAAAAGCTGGTTAATGCGGCCCTGCAGTCTGTCCTGTTCAAACATCAGCGCGTGGCCGGTAAGGATACGGGTTAAGCCCGGATTGCGTTCACCGAAGCCCAGGATTAACAGCACAATCAGACGCAGACGCGCGGTGGTGTCTTTTTCGTCTTTCAGAATCAGGTTGATGCGCGTGATCAGGCTGTCTTCAATAAACTCGATCAGACTGTCGAACATCCGGGTCTTGCTCGGAAAATGCCGGTACAGCGCCGCCTCAGACACGCCCACAGAGGCGGCCAGTTTAGCGGTGGTGATGCGTTGACTGCCATCGCTGGATTCAAGCATCAGAGCCAGAGATTGAAGTATTTCTTCGCGACGATTCCTTTTCGCGGTTTGTTTTTCTGCCATGTTACAAAATACCCCTGAAAATAAGCACTTGCCAGGCTGGCATCCACACAGCGACCGCAAACTGGCGTTTGCGGTTTGTTATTGCATTATGACGCTGTGAGATACGTGTCTTTCGGGCCGTTATTTGCGCCCGGAATGGCCGAAGCCGCCTTCGCCACGGTCGGTGGCGTCAAAGTCTGCCACCAGGTTAAATTCTGCCTGTACCACCGGTACAAAGACCATCTGTGCGATACGCTCGCCTGGTTCAATGGTGAAGCTGTCCTGACCACGGTTCCAGACGGAGACCATCAGTTGACCCTGATAGTCGGAGTCAATCAGACCCACCAGGTTACCCAGCACAACGCCGTGCTTATGGCCCAGACCAGAACGCGGCAGGATCACCGCTGCCAGAGACGGGTCAGCAATGTGAATCGCCAGGCCCGTTGGAACCAGGGTAGTGGCACCCGGAGCCAGTTCTACGGCGTCATCGAGACAGGCGCGCAGGTCAAGACCGGCAGAGCCGGAGGTGGCATAGGTTGGCAGCGGGAATTGCTCGCCAACACGCGGGTCCAGAATCTTAACGTCGATTTTTTTCATCATAACGGGTAACGATCTCGTCCAGTAATTGTTGGCCCAGGAGTTCCTTGCGCTCAAGCGGTAAGACTTTATCTCCATCCTGCCAGAAAAGGTGCAGTGCGTTGCTGTCGCTGTTAAATCCCTGTGTGGCCAGCGATACGTCGTTCGCGCAAATCAAATCGAGGTTTTTGCGGGTGCGTTTTTGCCGGGCATATTCTTCCACATTATTCGTTTCTGCGGCAAACCCAACAACGTATGGACGATGGCTTTTTAGTGCGGCGACACCGGCAACGATGTCCGGGTTTTTCACCATTTTTATTGTTAATTCATCGCCTTGCTTTTTAATTTTAGCCTCGGCGATCGTCTCGGCACGATAGTCTGCAACGGCTGCACAGCCGATAAAAATCTGCTGGCTTTGAGCATGTGCCTGCACGGCGGCTTCCATCTCCAGCGCGGTGGTAACGTCAATTCGCTTCACAAACGCAGGGGTAGGCAGCGATACCGGGCCGCTCACCAGCGTGACGTTCGCGCCGCGCTTCGCCGCTGCGGCGGCAATGGCAAAACCCATCTTACCGGAGCTGTGATTGGTGATATAGCGCACCGGGTCCAGCGGTTCGCGCGTAGGGCCCGCGGTAATCATGATGTTGAGATGTTGCAGATCGTTGACAGGCGAAAAATGGGCGGCGGCCATATCAACAATCGTCAGCGGATCAAGCATGCGACCCGGGCCAACGTCGCCGCAGGCCTGGCTGCCGCTGTCCGGTCCCCAGATAAGCAGTCCGCGTGAGGCCAGCGTCTCAAGATTGTGCTGGGTGGCCACATTACGGTACATCTGCTGGTTCATAGCAGGAACGACGGCAACAGGCGCAGGCGTGGCCAAACAAATGGTGGAAACCAGGTCGTTTGCCATACCGGCTGCCACCCGAGCGATTAAATCGGCCGTGGCGGGGGCGAGGATAACCAGGTCTGCCCATTTACCCAGTTCAATATGGCCCATCGCGGCTTCGGCGGCCGGATCGAGCAGGCTGTCAGAAACCGGGTATCCTGAAACGGCCTGCAGGCTCAGGGGAGTGATAAAGGCTTTACCGCCTTCGGTTATCGCGACCCGCACGTCAGCCCCTCGCTCGCGCAGGCGACGCACGAGGTCCGGCGCTTTATAAGCAGCAATGCCGCCGCTCACGCCAAGAACGATTTTTTTACCGGCCAGGCTCATCATGATTCTTTCCTGTTGGGTTTCACCAGAGAGCAGGCATTTTATCACAATCCCCAAAGCGGGGTGATTTTGTCCTTCGGCCACTTTGCGAGCCGCTACGCAAGAACGCAATGTGGTCGTCGAGCGACGGATTGGCCTGTGGCAGCATGAGGTTAAAAAAGGGAGAAAGGGCATGGAAGAAAAGGATGAGGAGCTGCTGCCGCGCGAAAAACTGCTGCGCTATGGCGTCACCCTGTTAAAAGACGATGAACTGCTGGCGCTCTTTTTACGTACCGGAACGCCCGGAAAAACGGTATTTACGCTGGCAAAAGAGCTGATAGCACATTTCGGTTCGCTGTACGGTTTACTGACCGCCGATCTGGCGCAGTTTAAGCACGTAGAGGGGATCGGCGTGGCGAAATATGCCCAGTTGAGGGGAATAGCTGAACTTGCCCGCCGTTTTTATAATGTCCGCATGGAGAAGGAAGATCCGATCCTGACGCCAGAAATGACGCGTGAATTCCTGCAAAGTCAGTTAACCGATATTGAACGCGAGATCTTTATGGTGATCTTTGTCGATAACAGAAATCGAGTGCTTAAACATAGCTGTCTCTTTGCGGGCACATTGAGCCACGTTGAGGTGCATCCGCGTGAAATTGTGCGGGAAGCGATAAAAGTGAATGCAGCGGGCGTGATCCTCGCGCATAATCACCCCTCTGGCTGTGCAGAACCGAGCAGAGCTGACAAAGAAATCACCGAACGCATTATCAAATGCTGTCAATTCATGGACATTCGTGTGCTGGACCATCTGATAATTGGCCGCGGTGAGTACATTTCTTTCGCAGAACATGGCTGGATTTAGGCTATTTCTCGCGATCCATCGGGATCTTTGTCTGTTCGGGACTTGAGCACACCGCCGAGTCAGCGTATACTACGCCACCTTTGAGAATCTCGGGTTTGGCATTTGGGCCTGGCAATCGAGAGTTCACTTAGAACTATGCGATGACCGGGCTGTAAAGCCTGACGAGGCGCCGATACCCCATACGAAGCTCGAGCTAATTTGATTTTTGGAGAATAGACATGTCCCGAGTCTGCCAAGTTACTGGCAAGCGTCCGGTGACCGGTAACAACCGTTCCCACGCACTGAACGCGACTAAACGCCGTTTCCTGCCGAACCTGCACTCTCACCGTTTCTGGGTTGAGAGCGAGAAGCGTTTTGTCACCCTGCGCGTATCTGCTAAAGGTATGCGTGTAATCGATAAGAAAGGCATCGATACAGTTCTGTCCGAACTGCGTGCCCGTGGCGAAAAGTACTAAGTACTTAAAGAGGAAATAAATCATGGCTAAAGGTATTCGCGAGAAAATCAAGCTGGTTTCTTCTGCTGGTACAGGTCACTTCTACACCACCACGAAGAACAAACGTACTAAGCCGGAAAAACTGGAACTGAAAAAATTCGATCCAGTTGTACGCCAGCACGTACTGTACAAAGAAGCTAAAATCAAATAATTTTAGTCTCCTTGTAACGAAAAACCCCGCAACTGCGGGGTTTTTTGCATTCTGTATCTCAACGGAGGAACCATGCCTGAATTACCTGAGGTAGAAACCAGCCGCCGCGGTATTGAGCCCCATCTGGTCGGCGCGACGATTCTTCACGCGGTGGTCCGCAATGGACGTCTGCGCTGGCCGGTGTCCGATGAGATCCACGCGTTAAGTGACAAACCCGTCCTGAGCGTACAGCGTCGCGCGAAATACCTGCTGCTGGAGCTGCCCGACGGCTGGATTATTATCCACCTGGGGATGTCCGGGAGCCTGCGTATTCTTACCGAAGAACTGCCGGCGGAAAAGCACGACCACGTCGATCTGGTGATGAGTAACGGCAAAGTGCTCCGTTACACCGACCCACGGCGCTTTGGCGCGTGGCTGTGGACGAAGGAGCTTGAAGGGCATAACGTGCTTGCGCATCTGGGCCCCGAGCCGCTCTCAGACGCGTTTAACGCGGAATACCTCAAGGCAAAGTGTGCGAAGAAGAAAAGCCCGATTAAGCCCTGGCTGATGGATAACAAGCTGGTGGTCGGCGTGGGGAATATCTATGCCAGCGAATCGCTGTTTGCAGCCGGGATCCATCCCGATCGGCTGGCCTCTTCGCTGTCGGCGGAGGAGTGCGAGCTACTGGTCCGGGTGATTAAAGCCGTATTGCTGCGCTCGATTGAACAGGGGGGAACAACGCTGAAGGACTTCCTGCAAAGTGACGGCAAGCCGGGCTATTTTGCCCAGGAGCTGCAGGTCTATGGCCGTAAAGGCGAACCGTGCAGAGTCTGCGGCACGCCAGTGATTGCCACGAAGCACGCCCAGCGCGCCACGTTCTACTGCCGTCAGTGCCAGAAATAGGGCTACTTGAGCTTTTCCATCAACGCCTGGTGGACGTTAACCGGCAGGAAATGGGTTACGTCCCCATGATGGCGCGCCACCTCTTTTACCAGCGTGGACGAGATAAACGACCACTCTTTGGAGGGCATCAGGAACACGCTTTCCAGCTCCGGCATCAGGTGGCGGTTCATGTGCGCCAGCTGCATCTCATACTCGAAGTCTGCTACCGCGCGTAAACCTCGGATCAGAATATTGGCCTGCTGAGCGCGGGCGAAGTTAGCCATCAGATCGCTAAACCCGACCACCTCAACATTCGGTAGGTGCGAAATGGCATCGGTGGCGAGCTGCACGCGCTCGTTGAGATCAAACATCGGCTTTTTGCTGGGGCTGGCGGCAATGGCCAGGATCACCTTATCGAACATGCTCGCCGCACGGGTGATGATATCAAGATGACCGTTGGTGATCGGATCGAAGGTACCCGGATAAATCGCTTTTGTGCTCATGGCTCACGTTTTCTCTGAGTAGCCGCGGCAGAGCGCCCACAGCTCGGTGTATTTGTTGAAAGTATACTGGGCATTTACTACCGCGAGTAACCAGCCCTGCTTACCGTCCAGCACGCCACCACGCAGCAGCAGCGTTTTCAGAAACGCGCCCAGCGTATGGGTGAAGATACCCGTCAGCGAGGCCTTCTTGCCGCGCTGGTGACGCTCCTGCGCCCATGCGGTGGCATAGTTAAGCTGTTTACGCTGGAAGCTCGCGAAATCACGGCAGGTCAGGTGCAGCAAATCGCCCGTCAGGGGGATGACCTGGGCGCTATCGCAGCTCAGGGATTCATGAACCAGATTGTCGTTGTACTGATACCGCTCGCGCTCGTAGAGGCGCATCACGCGATCGGGATACCAGCCGCTGTGGCGCATAAAACGGCCAAGGAAGTAGTTGCGGCGGGCAATGCTGTATACGGCGCCAGGCTGGGGCGAAGAAAGCACCGCCTGAATGGCCTGCTGAAGCTCCGGCGTGATGCGCTCGTCAGTGTCGAGCATCAATACATAATCACCGGTGGCATAGCCCTGCGCGCGCTGGCGCTGGATGCCATAGCCTTGCCAGTCCGTATCGGTAAAGACTTTTGCGCCCGCAGCCCGGGCAACGTCTACCGTATCATCCGTACTTCCGGAGTCGAGCACGACAATCTCGTCAGCCCAGGCAACCGACGCCAGGCAGTCCGGAAGCAGGTCGGCGGCGTTTTTGGCGATCATCACGACCGACAGACGCGTTGACATTAGTGGCTCCGCTGAGGCAGATAAGGTTGCAGAAGCTGCAGCAGACGGGTCAGTGCGCCCTGGTTCTGGTGCAGCACTTCGACGGCATGGCGGCCGTACCACAGGCGATAATCTTCGTCAGTCAGAAGGGTCGATACCTCTTTGACCACCGAATCCGCATCGGTCACGGTAATTAAACCATCGGCCTGCTGTAATTTCGCGCAGATGTCTTTGAAGTTAAACGTGTGCGGTCCCATCAGCACCGGAATGGCGTGGGCTGCCGGCTCCAGCGGGTTATGACCGCCGCGCTCGACCAGGCTACCACCGACAAACGCGAGGTCAGCAATGCCGTACAGCAGCATCAGCTCGCCCATCGTATCGCCAATCACCACCTGGGTGCTGCCGGAAGGGATTTCACCGCTGCTGCGCAGCGTGAAGCTGAAGCCGCCTTTCTGGACCATTTCACGGGCATCTTTAAAACGCTCCGGATGGCGAGGCACGAGGATCAGCAGTAAATCAGGGAATTTTTCCAGCAGCTTGCGGTGAGCCTGCAGGATGATCTCTTCTTCGCCATCATGGGTACTGGTTGCAATCCAGACCTGACGACGTGGAGCCCACTGGCGACGCAGCGTGATGGCGCGAGCGGCGAGTTCAGGGGTAACGGAAATATCAAATTTCAGGCTTCCCGTTACCGCAAGCTGGTTGCGTTTCAGGCCCAGAGAGATAAAGCGTGCTGCATCTTCTTCATTCTGCGCGGCAATCAGCGTGATCTTACTGAGCAGGCGGCGCATAAATTTGCCCAGCTTGCCGTAGCCTTTCGCCGAGCGCTCTGACAGGCGCGCGTTGGCAATCACCAGCGGAATTTTACGGGCATGCAGGGCGGAAATCATGTTCGGCCACAGTTCGGTTTCCATCACGATCACCAGCTTCGGGCGCACGGTGTTGAGGAAACGATTCATGGCGCAGGGCAGATCGTAAGGCAGATAAACATGCTGCACGTCTTTACCGAAAGCGGATAACGCGCGCTCCGAGCCGGTTGGCGTCATCGTCGTGACGGTGATTGGCAGTGAAGGGTAGCGGTGACGCAAGGCGCGAACCAGCGGGATCGCCGCCAGCGTTTCACCAACAGAAACAGAATGCAGCAAAATACCGTCCGGTACGACTTTATTGCGGCAGAAGCCATAGCGTTCAGCCCAGCGTTTGCGATACGCAGGCGCTTTCCGGCTACGAAGCAACAGTCTCAGCCACACCAGTGGCTGAATGATGTAGAGCAGAGCGGTATACAACAATTCCAAGCGATTATCCGTTTTTTTTAGTTTCGGCGGGCAAATTCTAAGCATTTAGGCCAGGTAAAGCTATCTCTTATGCCAGATACCGTTTCAAACGGAAATAACGTCTACCCAGCCGCCAGCGCAGACGCGGACTTTTTGCACTTTTCCAGATGAGTTTCCAGATGCCTGTTTCGAAGAATTCTTTAATAATCATTGATTTCTTCTTCTCATCCTTCATGTTGTCGAAGGTGTGAATAATTCCCAGCCCCTCTTTGGCAATTTGCCAGTGGCAGGCAGGGATCCCTTTTACCTTATCCGGGTAACGCTGATTAATGGCGTCGAGCATCTGCAGGATTTTCATGTAGTGACGCGCGGAACGAATCAGCGTGTCGTCATTGTCCGGCATATGGGATACCGATGCAGAGTGAATGTAGTAGTCGTAATAACGTTCACTGGTGTACTGAACCCGCTCTGCCGCGAGCAGCACTTCGGTGGTCCACGGAATATCCTGATGGCGCAGGCCGGGTTCAAAATGGAAGCTGTGTTTACGGATAAAGTCGTGGCGATAGATGTTCAGCCAGGTGACGTGAAGGAATTTGCGAGAATCCAACGCCATTTTTAACCACGCAGGGCCAGCCATGACCCCTGTCGAAGCCAGTTTGTCTTCAGGAAAAATCGGGCGCGAGGGCTTCTTGTTATTCTCCCAGACGTAGTTCCCGTTACAGGTGGCGACATCCAGATCCTGCGTGACGGCCATATCCAGCAGGCGCTGGTACATGCCTGGTTTAAAGACATCATCAATATCCGGGAAAGAGAGATATTGACCCGTCGCAACGGCCAGACCGGTATTACGCGTGATGGATACACCCTGGTTTTGCTGTTCTATGACCTGCATCTGCGGCAGTTCTTCTCGCCATTTCTCGACGATCTCCATCGAGCGGTCAGTAGAGCCGTCATTGACAATGATGACTTCCATGCTGTCGATGCGTTGATTGACAAGGCAGGTAAAGAACTGATCCAGGAAAGCTTCACCGTTATAAACGGCAACCACCACGCTTAACAATGGGGCAGAATTTTGCATAAAAAACCTGATTATTTTTGATTGTCGACCAGAGCAATATATTGCTGGCAAATGGCACTGATACCGAACGACGCGATGGTTGCATCGCCAACGACCGGCGGGGCGGTATAAATATCCGCCAGCGTTTTTGCAAGTGACTCGTCATTTAACTCTGCCAGCCCGCGCGCTAAAGCCCCGGTAAGGATTTCGGCAGGGCCTCCTGGGCAATTTGTACTGACCGGTGGCGTCTGGCAGATAATGGCTTCGACCAGCACATTACCAAAACCTTCGCAGTCAGAACTTAACACTAAAAGGCGTGCCCCTTTAATCCAGGGATAGGGATTGGACTCGAACGGGCGGAAAACCGTTTTGTTTTCAATGCCCAAATCGCGGGCAAGCTGCTTGAGTTTTTGAATTTGAGCGTCAGATCCATTGCCCATCATGACCAGCGTTGTGTCAATTTTACTCAGGGCGAACGCACGTAAGAGACGGTCGTGGCGTTTGTGCTCATGGAAGCGGCCAACATGAATGATGTAATCCTTTCCCTGCATCTCGAAGGGCGCATCCGCCAGACGCTGAATTTCAGGAATATCGAAAGGATTATGGATAACCGCTTTGCGTCGAAGATTGAGTGCCAGCGTCTCGGAAAGATCGTTCAACACGGCGCCTGAGACGGCGACGACGTTGCGGTTTTCGTAGGTATGACGAATTTTAAGATGTTTAAACCAGCGCGAAAGCCCGCTGCGATGGCGAAGATAGGAGAACGAGAACATGCCATGCACGCAGAACCAAACTTTGTTACGTTCAAGGGCGCGGCAGTGCGCCACAATCCGGTCTGTTTTGTGCAGATGAGAGAACACCACATCAAATTTGCCGCTGCGTTCAGCCCGCTCAATAGCTTGATCCAGCAATTGGGCGCGGCGTGGAATTTCCGTCAGCTTTCGCCACGGTTTTTTACATGTGTCCTGAACAACCTGATAATCGATGCCCTCCGGGATGGCGTAGTCGCACACTTTCCGCAGAGAGAATAGAGAGACCTGATGCCCCATATCTATTAATCCGCGGGAGAGTGTAAGAACCGTTTTTTCAGCTCCTCCACCGGGTAAACCATCAATAATCATTAGGATGCGCATTTTTAATCCAGTAATTTTTGATAAAGCGTAATAAGCTGACTTGACAGTTTTTCGGGAGTGGCGTCTTTTACACGTTCACGTGCTGCTCGTCCCATATTGTTATTTTTTTCCAGTGAAGGGATAGCGGCTACCGCTTCCTTCAATGTACTGATATCAAGCGCGTCACAATAAAATCCGTTCTGGCCTTGTTGAATAAACTCTGCACCACCGCAACTCTCTGAAGTAATGACGGGCAAGCCGCAGGCCATCGCTTCAAGAATAACGTTAGGAAAGGGATCATACAGCGTTGGTAACAGTAAACCATCGGATAGCTGATAAAAAGGCAGAGTTTCTTTTTGCACCCCCAGGAAACAGATTTGCCCCTCGCAGCCTAACGAACGGGCGAGGTCGCGATAACGATTTTCTGCTTTATCTTGTCCAACCACAATCAGCCAGGCCGATGTTCCAGCAATAGCGCGTATGGCGCTCGCCAAGCCTTTTCGTTCAAACCCTGATCCTACAAAACAGAACACCACCGCATTGACCGGCAAACCAAATTGTTGGCGCAAAATCGCACGTTGCGTCTCCTGGGCCGGAACGAATCGGCTGGAATCAATAGAATTATAAATCACATGGATTTTATTTGCGTCAATATCAAAGTCTTCAACGATTTCGCGTTTGATCATCTCCGCATTACAAATTACGGCTTTTAACTCAGGTGCCTGATACATGTCCCGTTCCGCACGCATCACGTAGCGGTGATAGCGGTCATACATCAGCATTTGCGCACGCCAGGCAGGTAAAATGCGCGCGCGCTGAAGCAGCCAGCGACGATGCACTCCATCACCCGCGCGATAGATATCACAACCCGGGATGCGCTCATGGCTTTGAACAATATCAAACTGCTGTTGCTGCCACAGCGCGCGCGCGGCTTGTGCAAACCCGCGTTCTCGACTGATGCGGCCCCATTTTTGAGGGTTGCAAATGTGGATATGCCAGTCGTCTTGCTTCTCTCCCTGCCACTCACGCGTGATGACGTTGAGTTCAAGGTTCTGATTGCTCAATGCGGTGAGAGCTCGCGAAACGAAGCGCTCTGCCCCGCCATCAGGGCGATATTTTTGGCGAACAATGGCCAGACGATGGTTTTTCATGACAGATATCTCCTTGCAGCGGAGACGACTCCATCAACAGGAATGGCATCGAGATAGCGTTCTTTCGTTTTAGTATCAATGGCATCCGGATCGGGCAGCGGGCCGTAATCGCCGGCCCAAATCACTTCCCCTTTAACCTGCCACGGTGACCAGAATGTCAGTTTTGATGGACCAAACAATGCCACGCAGGGCGTTTGCAGCGCGGCGGCCATATGCATTGGAACGGAGTCAACGCCAATAAACAGAGAGGCATGATCGATAAGCGAAGCCAGTTGACGCAGCGTCAACTGGCCTGCCAGCGAAACCACGCCGGTTTTGGGTGCGGCAGCGAGAATGCGATCGATCATCGCCAGCTCTTTTTTATCCGGCCCCGCGGTGAGCACAATCGTATGACCATCCTGCTGCAGTGCAGTCATGGTTTGCGCCATCTTGTCTTCGCTCCAGCATTTAAAGAACCAGCGGGACGTCGGCTGGATCACAATATAGCTGTCGCCCACACCCTTCTGCGTCAATCTTTGACGGGCATGATCCCAGTCTTCTTCGGTATAGGCCATGGTTACGGCAGGCTGTGGCGCGATCGGCAATGGTGCCAAAATGGAGAGATTCTGTTCGACCGTATGCAGGGATTTATGGCCGTCGACAGAGACCAGGTCGGTATGACAAAAACGCCAGAACGCACTGTTGCGTTTGTTAAACGCGAATCCGAGGCGAACGGGGGCACCGGTGAAACGGGTAACGATCGCGCTACGCCATTGATCGGCAAGGTTAATCACCAGATGATAATGCTGATTTCTTAACGCACACAACAACTGCCACTCTTTTTGAAGATGCTTTAGCGTGCCCAGCTGTTTCCATTTGCGATCGATTCCATAAATTGTACCGATCGCTGGATGCGCGGCGAGCATATCGCGCGTTTCTTCATACAGCAGGACATCAATCTGCGCCTGCGGCCATTTTTGACGTAACGAATCAATGACGGGAGTGGTCAGCAACATGTCGCCATGATGGCGGAGTTTGATAAGTAAAATGCGTAAATCAGGTGTGTCAGGTAAGTTATTCATCATCATCTTATCGGCGTTGTACTGATGGCAATTCTAATAGACCTGTTAGCGACTTGCACTCTTTCTCCATAATCTCAGTAATTTCCCTGGAAGGGTTTACTCATGCTTTGGAGAGTGCGTAACATAGCGCTAACTTTCCTGTCTTGCGGACTCATTATGAACAAACCAGCGTTTATCATCACAATTGATACTGAGGGCGATAATCTCTGGCAAAATCACCGCGTCATTAAAACGGAAAATGCGCGCTATCTGGCGCGTTTCCAGACGCTTTGCGAGCGTTTCGGCTTTAAGCCCGTGTGGCTGACCAATTATGAGATGGCGATCGAGCCCGTTTTCATCGAATTCGCAAGGGACGCGATCGCCCGCGGTCAGGGGGAGGTGGGAATGCACCTCCACGCATGGAATAGCCCGCCGGAACACGATCTCACGGGAGATGACTGGCGCTGGCAGCCTTATCTGATTGAATTTTCCGATGAGATGATGCGCGAGAAAGTGCTGTTCATGACCCGACTGCTGGAAGAGACCTTCCAGACCAAAATGTTAAGCCACCGTGCCGGACGTTGGGCATTTGACAGTCGCTATGCAAAATTGCTCGTTGAACTGGGTTACCAGGTTGATTGCTCCGTGACGCCACGCGTGAACTGGCGCAATGCGAAAGGCTCCCCGCAGGGTAATGGCGGAACGGATTATCAGCATTTCCCCGACCACGCCTATTTCATGGACTTAGACAATATTTCCCGGGCAGGTAATAGTCCATTACTCGAAGTGCCGATGAGCATTCAGTATAAGCACCCGGCGTGGTTGAACACGTTCAAACAGGGTTACGATCGGCTTCGGGGTAAATACCGTTCCCCGTCCGTCAACTGGCTAAGACCGTCCGGTGGGAATGCGGCGCAAATGATTCAGGTCGCACAGCAATGCCTTTCTCGAGGAAGTGAGTACGTGGAGTTTATGCTTCATTCGTCGGAATTTATGCCAGGCGGAAGTCCTACTTTTAAAGATGAGGCAGCGATAGAAGGGTTGTATCAGGATTTAGAAACGCTCTTTGGCTGGTTATCCGATAAGACGGTAGGGATGACGCTGGCGGAGTTTTATCAATACAAGAAAAAATAATGCCCGCGAGGCGGGCACTATCATTAACGTTGCCTGGTTTGCGAAAAAGGTGTACTCAGCGCAAACACGGTGACAAAGAAAATTAAGGCCTCTGAACTCAATAGTATGACGTCCGTCATGCCGTAGAGTAATAAAAGAAGCAGGGTCGTCAGCAGCAGACCATTTTTGTTTTTTAGTGCGTAAGCGAACATCGATATATAGGCAAAGAGTAATATCGCTAGCCCGGGGATCCCTTGCAGTGAATATTTTTCAATAAACTCATTGTGCAGATGCACTTTGATAAACTCGAGTGCGGCCGCAAGATGTGGATGCCCATTTTTCACATATTGCTGTGTCCATACTTCGCGGTCTTCAACTGATTGCCCTAAAGGATGGGCAAGTCCGTTTTGAATACCCACACTCCACATAGAGAAACGTGCGCCGAGCGAGGTTGCATCATTACCTTTTTGGTAATTTTCAACTTCAATTTGTGTTTGTTGTATCTTTGGTAAAATTAATGGCTTGTAGCTAACGACAACAATGCCCGCCACAATGCATAAGAAAATCAACGTTGATTTAAGGTGTATTCTTCTGAAGTGGTAGAGCGTGAGTATAATCGCCAGGAGTAAATATAATCCCATTGCGGCACGCGTGCCCGTTAGAAGAATGACAAAGTAAGAGATTAAGATAATGAGTCCTGCGGCTACATACAGTTTTATATTTTTTTGTAGATAAAGGCTGTATACAAACGCCAGTGACAGTACAGAGTAAACATAGGCCGACACGGTTGCACGGTTTATGGCCATCTCGATACGCCCCATACCCTGTGATGCTTGCCATAAGCCATAGCCAGTAGCAAGAATAAACCCAGCACCAGAAGCGTATAAGAAATATTTCTGGAAGGATGCTTGATCAATGTAAGACTTAAACCGGTCAAGATAGAATATAAGGATACTCGCCAGAATCAATTTTTTACTTGCACCGAGATAGTCGCTATAAACGTTCAAACCCTCACTATGATACTCATACACCATATACCAGCTAAGATTAAGCAACCCGATTAATAAAATCGGCAATGCGATAGTAAAAGGGCGCACTGTGATCTTTTTATATTCGCAAGCTAAACCGATGATGCTGGCATAAATTGCAATATAGAAAAACTCGCGCTGCTTCCCTGAACTCAGCAGCGCCAGCGCAAGCGAAATAAGGCTCAAAATCAGCGTAAGCTGATAAAGCCGCAGTTTTACTTTTTCCATAATGCCTCAATGACCCTTTTTTTGTAGCTGAAACGTACATCTCTGGAGAAGAAAAAAGAGAAAGAATAAAGAGCGTTTACCCGCTGCTTAACCAGTTTGAGTTGCTGGTCAGTCAGATGCTTGCGGTGGTTACTGTAAATATCAAACCAGTGACAATTCACAAGGTGTCTAAATGATGGCGGAAATGTTTTTTCCATCTGTAGTGTGCATTCAACCAGCATAGCGATTTTACTGGCGTCGAGTCGACTCGACAAACTGTCGCTACGTTTAATGTAATAATAGTGTCCCTGACGCTGATAAACTATTTTACTCGATTGCATCAGCATGCCGGGAAATACGGCGAAATCTTCATAGCAGATCATCGAAGGAATCGGGTTGTTTGCATACAATTTTCGATGCATGAATTGCCCGATGAGATGTGCCTGAAAATCTTTGTGCTGCAGGAACCGCTTTATTGCTTCATGCTGTGACAAAGCAACAGGAGAGAAATCCTGCCAGTCGGCGGTGATTTTCTTAGTGTCGCGAATTTCCAGCAGGCGCGTCAGTAACATATCAGGGTGTTCTTTTTTGAGAAAGGCCACTGCGTCCCTGATGCTGCCTGGTTTCAATCGGTCATCGCTATCCAGCATGGTAATATATTCACCTGAGGCCAGCGAGAGGGCACTGTTTCGAACATGACCTACGTTACGGTACTCAACGTATCGGGATTGGGCATTCGGAAACGCTGGCAGCCATGCTTCAATAATATCCTGCGTTGAGTCATTGGAGCTGTCGTTAAAGATAATGATCTCTACATCGTTGCCCGCACCATCAATTGCGTTTTGCAGGCTTTCCAGGGTTGCGTGAAGCGTATCTTTAGCGTTATGCGCGGCAATAATGATGCTTAGAAAAGCCATAGTAATTATTTTCCCTGAGCATCAAAGGAGTATGCGGTTGCGTTAGTTGTTGATAACTCGCAAATAAAATGTTTGAGGTCACGTAGCGATTCTTCAGTTACAGCGAAGAGTTCTTCTCTGCTCTGTGAGAAGTAATACCGTGTTTCAAAAACGTATGAGCAAATGTTGTCATCATTTCCAATTAGCAATACGTTGCCCAGCGGACGCTGTTCATAGTGGCAACAAGGCCCGAACAATAGGATAACTGGCACCCCAACGGCATCGGCGATGTAAACATTCCCCGAGTCAGAGGCAATATAACAATCCATTTTAGAAATGGCCCACGGCAGCTCTTCAAGCGAGATTTTGCCAATCAGATTAATAAAGTTGGGCAGTTCACCATAAGCGCGGGTGATATCGTCCATCCACGATTGTTCATTTGGGGCGCCAAAAACATAAAATTCGCAAGGCAGGTCAGCGAGACGATCGGCAATTTGCTTCCAGATGACCGGCGGAACGGTTTTCGCTTTATTCCCGGCGGCTACGCTGATGCCAATGCGTATCACGCCGGGTTTATCAAGGATTGCCGGATAGGTTGCGGGTTTGAAAAGTGGCTTTGTGGCGTGCTTTGGCGAGTCTTGCCAGGTTAAGGTGCGATCGGCCAGTTTGAGATAGTTCGTGACCGAAAGAGTCTTCTTACCATGTTCAACAATACCGTCTGCCGTGGCATAGAAAATACCGTGATACCATCTGCGCGTGTAAGTGCTTAAAAACTGTTTGTTTTTAGCATTACACACGGAGGCGAAAAAGAGATTTACGCTGTTAGGTTGCAGGAGATAGACATTGTCATAGCGATTCATGATCCGGCAGGCAAAGACCAGTTTTCGCCACAGGTTACGCTTATGCTGCTCGATGAAAAAAATTTCATCGATCGTCTCATCATGCTTCGCCAGCGCACCCACGCTACGACTGATGAGTACGTCGCTTTTTTGAAGGTATGCCAGAAGGGGCGTTGCATTAACAAAATCGCCGATTTTAGCTGTCTGGATGACCAGGTTTTTACCTGTCTCTTTGCGGAACAGCTTTCGGATAACCTTCACCGGAAAAAGTAAAATCAGCAGAAATACGTAACTCATGCGTTAGATATCCCTGTTGGAAAGCCAACGGCTGCCCTGTAAAAATGAAAAAATAGCATCTGCGCTGATATCCTTCGTTTGCTGGGTCGGGCTGACCATCTGATGCTGGTTCTTACCGTAACCCCCGATCAATCCGGGATCGGTCGGACCAAAAATCGTAATATTCGGACGATCCAGCGCCGCGGTTAAATGGCTTAAACCGGTATCAACGGAAACAACAGCATTCGCCCCCGCCAGCTGTGCAGCAACCTGCGCCAGCGTGAGTTTCGGCAATACCTCGACGTGCGAAAATCCTGCAGCCAGACGCTCTGCACGCCGCCGCTCATGTTCAGCGCCCCAGGGCAGTTTAATATGGATGCCGGTAGGTTGCATTAGTTCAATCAGGCTTCGCCAGTGCGTTTCCGGCCAGTGTTTATCGTCGCGAGTTGTGGCATGCAGGAACACAAGATAAGGCTGAGCACAGGGATCTGTATTGCGCAAAAAGTGCTGTGCAATGGCGTAGTCGCCCTGGGTTTCCGGTTTGGCATAGCCCAGGCTTTTTGCGAAAAGCTCGCGGGTACGTTCGACGGCATGCTGTTGCTTTGCGATGTAGTGGCGGCGGTTATAGAACAGGCTCGCCAGCGGTTCGCGGGCGGTGTGCCAGTCCATGCCGTGCTTTATGCCGCGTGCCAGACGCGTCACCAGCGCAGCGCTTTTCACCAGCCCCTGGGCGTCGATGATAGCGTCGTAATATTGTGCCTGCACCGCCTCACGGAAGGCTTTGCGTTCGGCTTTAATTGGCGCGGAGAACCACGCTTTGCGCCAGCGGCGAATCGCCACCGGGATCACGCGGTCAACCGCTTCATGCCAGGTGGGGATCTGTGCGAAACCTTCTTCCACTACCCAGTCAAAACGAATGCCGGGAATGGCCCGCATGGCGTCCGTCAGTGACGGCAGCGTATGCAGAACATCGCCCATCGAAGAGGTTTTAACGATCAGTACCCGCATTCGTTATCCTTCTTCGCTCAGCAGCAGTTCGTTAAGTTCTTCGAGAACGCGCTCTGGGGTAATGTCGATCAGGCTCTGATGATAGCCTTCTGCGGCATCGCCTTTGCGCACTTTGTGGTAGCCGGTGATCAGGCGAATGACGCGCGCTTTATGAGAAAGCGGGGGCGTGAAGTCCGGGCTACTTGGGCCATACAGCGCCACAAGCGGGCGGTTGAGCGCGGCAGCGACGTGCATCAGGCCAGAATCGTTACTTACTACAGCCTTACAGGCGGCAATCAGAATAACCGCCTGTTCAAGCTGCGTTTCTCCCGCCAGGTTGCGGCACCAGGCCTGCTGTTCATTACTCAGCGTCGCGAGAATTTCGTTGCCTGCCTCGTGGTCCTTTGCCGAGCCGAACAGGACAATCTGGTAGCCTTCGTCAATCAGCTGTTTCGCCAGCTCCGCATAATGATAGTGCGGCCAGCGTTTTGCCGGGCCGAACTCGGCGCCAGGGCAAAAGCCAATCATCGGGCGTTCAGACGAAAGACCAAACGCGTTACAGGTCTGGGATTTTTCACCGTCGTTAACCTGAAGCTGTGGCCAGAGCAGCGGCTGCGGCAGGTCTTTCGCACTGCGCATCACGCCTTTGTCATAGGCCAAAGCCACGTAGCGTTCCACCATCAGCGGCCAGGCCTCTTTATCCAGCACCCGTGCATCGTTCAGCAGGCCGTAGCGCATTTCGCCGCGCCAGCCGGTACGGTGCGGTATCCCCGCAAAAAAGGGCACCAGGGCGGATTTAAAGGAGTTTGGCAGGACATACGCCCGATCGTAGCGCTTCTCGCGCAGGCTATGTCCGAGTTTGCGGCGTTCGCCGATTTCCAGCGCCCCGTGGCCAAGCGGCATCGGGATGGCTTCATTCACTTCCGGCATACGCGACAACAGAGGACGGCACCATGCAGGTGCCATCACGTCGATTATCGCCTGGGGATAGCGCGCCTTGAGCGTGCGATAGAGACTTTGCGACATCATCATGTCGCCCACCCATGACGGGCCGATCACCAGAATCTTCATACTTACGCGTCGCGGTTCAGCCAGGCCATATATTCCGTTACGCCTTCGGCAACGGTCTTGAACGGCTTGTCATAACCCGCTGCGCGCAGGTTAGTCAGATCGGCCTGCGTGAATGCCTGATAACGGCCTTTCAGCTTGTCAGGGAACGGAATGTACTCAATGCTGCCTTTTTTGTGATACGCCAGCGTGGCGTCAGCCACTGCCTGGAAGGACTCCGCGCGGCCGGTCCCCAGGTTGAAGATGCCGGATACGCCGTTTTCCCAGAACCACAGGTTCACTGCGGCAACGTCGCCTACGTAGACGAAATCACGCTTAAAGCCGTCACTGCCTTCGAACAGTTTCGGACTTTCACCGTTATTCAGCTGGGTGTTCAGGTGGAACGCTACGCTTGCCATACTGCCTTTGTGGCCTTCGCGCGGTCCGTAGACGTTGAAGTAACGGAAGCCTACGATCTGCGAGTTCGCTTCCGGCAGAACCTGACGCACGTACTCGTCGAACAGAAACTTAGAATAACCGTAGACGTTCAGCGGCTGTTCATACTCGCGGGACTCGATGAAGTCCGAGGTGCGGCCGCCGTAGGTTGCAGCAGAGGAGGCGTACAGGAACGGAATTTCACGCTCCAGGCAGTAGTGCAGGATCTCTTTGGAGTACTGATAGTTGTTGTCCATCATGTACTTACCGTCCCACTCGGTGGTGGAAGAACATGCACCTTCGTGGAAGATGGCTTCGATCTCGCCGAACTCTTCGCCTGCCATAATCTGGATAAGGAAGTCTTCTTTATCCATGTAGTCAGCGATGTTCAGATCCACCAGGTTGACGAACTTGGTGCCGTCTTTCAGGTTGTCAACCACCAGGATGTCGGTGATGCCTTTGTCATTGAGGGCCTTAACAATATTGCTGCCGATAAAGCCCGCGCCGCCGGTAACGATGATCATAACTGTAACCTTTGAAGTGTGGAGCCCGGGGACAATCCCGGACGCTAATGTCTCTATCATATCATTAGTATGGCTGCCCTTCAGCCATTCACCTTCACAGCGCAGGGGTACGCGTGATTTATGCTGCAAAAACGACAAGAGATGACGTGTCATCTCGTCATGAACTATAGGTTTGGGTAATATGTCCCGAAATTTGCCGAGTCTGGAGAATTGCAATGCGTGGTGATTTTTACAAACAGTTAAACAGCGACCTCGACACCGCACGTGCGGAAGGGTTGTTCAAGGAAGAGCGTATTATCACGTCTGCCCAGCAGGCGGACATCACCGTTGCCGACGGCAGCCATGTGATCAACTTTTGTGCGAACAACTACTTAGGTCTCGCAAATCACCCTGAGCTGATTGCCGCTGCAAAAAACGGCATGGACACCCACGGTTTCGGCATGGCCTCCGTACGCTTTATCTGCGGTACGCAGGACAGCCACAAGCAGCTTGAGCAAAAGCTGGCGAGCTTCCTCGGAATGGAAGACGCGATTCTTTACTCCTCCTGCTTTGACGCCAACGGCGGTCTGTTTGAGACCCTGCTCGGTGCAGAAGATGCGATTATCTCCGACGCCCTGAACCACGCTTCCATCATCGACGGCGTACGCCTGTGTAAAGCGAAGCGTTTCCGCTACGCCAACAACGATATGGTTGAGCTGGAAGCGCGCCTGAAAGAGGCTCGTGAAGCGGGTGCTCGCCACGTGCTGATCGCCACCGACGGCGTGTTCTCCATGGACGGCGTGATCGCCAACCTGAAGGGCGTGTGCGACCTGGCGGATAAATACGACGCGCTGGTGATGGTCGATGACTCTCACGCGGTCGGTTTTGTCGGCAAAAACGGCCGCGGTTCCCACGAATACTGTGACGTGATGGGCCGCGTGGACATCATCACCGGCACGCTGGGCAAAGCGCTCGGCGGCGCGTCCGGCGGCTATACCGCCGCGCGTAAAGAGGTGGTTGAGTGGCTGCGTCAGCGCTCCCGTCCGTATCTGTTCTCCAACTCCCTGGCGCCGGCGATTGTTGCCGCCTCCATTAAAGTGCTGGAGATGGTGGAGTCCGGCGCTGAGCTGCGCGACCGCCTGTGGTCCAACGCCCGTCTGTTCCGTGAAAAAATGAGCGCCGCAGGGTTTACCCTGGCCGGTGCCGACCATGCGATCATTCCGGTGATGCTCGGCGATGCGGTCGTCGCGCAGCAATTTGCCCGCGAACTGCAGAAAGAAGGGATTTACGTCACCGGGTTCTTCTTCCCGGTGGTGCCAAAAGGTCAGGCGCGTATCCGCACCCAGATGTCTGCGGCGCATACGCCTGAACAAATTGAACGTGCGGTAGAAGCCTTTACCCGCATTGGTAAACAGCTGGGCGTAATTGCCTGAGGACGTGTGATGAAAGCGTTATCCAAACTGAAAGCGGAAGAAGGGATTTGGATGACCGACGTGCCGGAGCCGGAAGTCGGTCATAACGATCTGCTGATCAAAATTCGTAAAACGGCTATCTGCGGTACTGACGTTCACATCTATAACTGGGACCAGTGGTCGCAGAAAACCATCCCGGTACCGATGGTTGTCGGTCACGAATATGTCGGCGAAGTGGTGGGTATCGGCCAGGAAGTAAAAGGCTTCAAAATTGGCGACCGCGTCTCCGGTGAAGGCCATATTACCTGCGGCCACTGCCGTAACTGCCGCGGCGGGCGTACTCACCTGTGCCGTAATACCATCGGCGTGGGCGTGAACCGTCCGGGCTGCTTCGCGGAATATCTGGTGATCCCGGCCTTTAACGCGTTCAAAATCCCGGACAATATTTCTGACGATCTGGCCTCCATTTTCGACCCGTTCGGCAATGCGGTGCACACGGCGCTCTCCTTCGACCTGGTTGGTGAAGACGTGCTGGTCTCCGGCGCGGGCCCAATTGGCATTATGGCGGCAGCCGTGGCGAAGCACGTGGGTGCGCGCAACGTTGTGATCACCGATGTGAACGAATACCGTCTGTCGCTGGCGCGCAAAATGGGCGTCACCCGTGCGGTGGATGTCTCGAAAGAGAGCCTGAGCGACGTGATGGAAGAGCTGGGCATGACCGAAGGCTTTGACGTGGGTCTGGAGATGTCCGGCGCGCCACCGGCGTTTCGCACCATGCTCGACACCATGAACCACGGTGGCCGTATTGCGATGCTGGGTATTCCGCCATCGGATATGTCCATCGACTGGAACAAGGTCATCTTCAAGGGACTGTTCATTAAGGGCATCTATGGCCGCGAAATGTTCGAGACCTGGTACAAGATGGCGGCGCTGATCCAGTCCGGTCTGGATCTGTCCCCGATTATCACTCACCGTTTCTCCATCGATGAGTTCCAGCAGGGCTTTGACGCGATGCGTTCCGGCCAGTCAGGGAAAGTGATCCTGAGCTGGGATAAGTAATCAAAAAGGGGCCTGAGGCCCCTTTTTTTATTGATTCTTTTTCTCTTCGTCCGTCAGGTAGCGCACCTTGCGGGTGTAGTCCTGACCTTTGAACAGCAGTTTGTTATCCGGTGATTCAAGATATTTTTGCCATTCTGAGAGAGGGAAACCGCCGTGCGCGCCAATCACCTCTTTCGGAACTACGGCTTCCTGCCCGCCGATCTTCTTGGAGACCGGCCAGTTCATCCAGTCACCCAGGTTAACCGTTTTTAAATCCAGCATGTCCAGCAGCGCGGCGAGCGGCAGCTGATCGGTCGGCGGCTGCGTGTCGTCCATCAGTTCCCAGGTATCCTGGAACAGCGTCAGCCACAGCGGGCAGATACGGCGCCAGGTTTTTTTAGTTGCCGCAAGAAACGCGCCGTTAACGTGATCGACCAGATAAGGGCGCACCGTCTCCTTGTAATACGCCGGCACTTTCTCCGCAGGCGCACCGTCCAGCTTGGCAATCATTTTACCCTGACGGAAGCTGGAGTAGATGTGCATATCGGCCATGTTGATCTCTGGCATCTTCAGCAGATTGAGATCGGAATCGATCATCAATATCCCTTCACCGCGAGCCTGTAGCGGGGCGTTAAGCTTCACCAGACGGCTGAGGTAGATCTGCTTATAGCGGTAACTTTCCTCACGAACGGGAAGGTTAAGCGTCACTACGCGGGTTTTAGGCGGCAGTATCCCAAAGGCGGATTCGGGTTGATCGCTGACGATGACGATTTCGCTCACCCCGGTGGCATAACGTTCCGCGAAGGTGGCAGAGAGTAATGCTTCTTCGACGAAATCTGCGCCGGTACACGGAATCACAATAGAGTCCACCGCAGCAAGCGCGCCCGTCACGGGAAGAGAGCTGTAAGGAATGTTGTGTCGCCCGGTGATATGACGATAGCGAGCATTAAGAAATTTAAACATAGTTATCTCGTTTGGTCAGCGCGCGCCAAGCACGGCTTCGACACCGCTGACGTAGTTTTCAATGGCGTAGTTATGACAGACGTTCTGGTAAGCAGCTGCCGCCAGTCGAGCCCGCAGTTCCGCGTCTGCCCAGATATTGTCCAGATGTTGTGCAAGTTGTGAAACATCGCTCCAGGGGAAGAGCAGACCTGTCGAATCATGGTCAATCAATTCTGCCGTGCCGGTCACCTGAGAGCCAATCACGGGGATATTGAGAAGCATCGCTTCCAGCACCACGCGCGGTAGCCCTTCGCTTTTTGAGGCGAGGATAAAGGCGTCAAACGTAGCGAGGTAATCAAACGGGGTGTTCTGAAAACCGGTGAAGATGACGTGATGTTCAATTCCCAGCGCTCGGGCCTGTTCCGCTAAAGCGCGGCGTTCGGCACCTTCGCCGACCAGCACCATTTTCCATTTCGCCTGCGGATGCTTCTGGCTGAACTGTGCCAGCGCCTCCAGCGTGTGGTGGTTGGCTTTGCGAGGGATTAAGGATCCAATACTGCCGAACACAAACGTGTCGTCATCGATATTCAGGCGCTGGCGCATCGCACTTCGGTCAGGCAAAGGCTGGTGGATGTCGATGGCATTATTGACCGTCGTACACAGTTCGGGCCGGACGCCATGCTGAAGTAACACGCGTTCAACGCCGTGCGAGACGGCGATGATTTTTGTGGCATGGGCATTAACCAGCTTTACCAGAGGTGGGGTCAAAACAGGTTCAATGCGGCAGTGTTGGATCACCCGCGCCTGCAGGTTCGCCGCCGCCAGATAGCCTTCTTCATTTGAGCCCGGTTGGTTATTCATATAGAGCGTATCGAAACCGCCCTGCGAGAAAAGAGTTTCGATCTTGCTGACGTTAGGCCTGATGCGCCACATAATATCCACGTGACGCGTTAATGCCTTGCGGGCGCTGCGTGAGAAAAACAGCAGGCTACGCCCAGCTTCCTTCAACAATTTGGCCCAGACCGGCTGCGGACGTTGAGGGATCACGATGAGCGGGATCCCGATGCCGTTGAGCACCTGGCCAATCGTCTCACCTTCGGCACGACTATAATCACTGTAAAAACAACAGGTAATATCGAATTTATCGCGATTGATTCGCTTCAGGAGCTCAAGCATACTGTTGGTGCCTCCCCCCCATTCTTTACCCGTATCCAGGAGGAGAATTTTACTTTTGTGCGGCATGTCTGAATCCGTGTGCTACCCTTCATCTGACAGCATTATAAAGAATCTGTTGAAATAAAATAGATTTTTCTATTTTATTGCGCTTCAGGATTAGAGAAAATTTCAAGCGCGTTTATTTTAAAAGTGTGATTCAGGACTTTAACCATCTCTACTCATTTATATAGTATTAATAATATTAATTTAGGCTGCTATTGAGAGTGGGAAAATGTTTAAAATAACGGTCTGCTTATTAACGTTTAATTCTGAGAGATTGTTGCATGATGTTATTCCGCCTCTTTTAAAAATAGCGGATGAAATGGTCGTGGTCGATTCTGGCAGTACGGACAAAACACGATATATTTGTGAAAGCTTTGGACTGCTCCCGGTCTATAAAAAATTTGGCTGGCATGGCGAGCAGATGAACCATGCCATATCCTTAGCCAGCAATGACTGGGTCCTGTGCATCGACAGCGACGAAATTCTTGATCAGGAAACGGTTAATGCCATTTTAAGGTTAAAAGCAGGTGATGAGCCTGAGCCCGGAACGGCATGGCGAATATGCCGCCACTGGTTTGTTCTGGGTGAAGAAGTCCGGACGATTTATCCTGTTTCATCCCCTGATTATCCTGTGCGTCTTTTTAACCGTAAACAGTCCCGGTTTAATAACCGACCGGTAGACGATCAGGTTGAAGGTTTTCTCCGTTGTGAACGTATTCAGGGCTATGTAAAACATGATACGTTTCCCACGCTGCACGAGCTTTTTAATAAATTAAATTGTTATACAACCCGCCTGGTTCAACATCAAAAAATACGGCCCTCTGTTGGGCGCGGCGTAATCAGCGCCATCGGTGCTTTTTTCAAATGGTATCTTTTTAGCGGCGCCTGGCGTAAGGGCAAAGTGGGGGTGGCAACGGGACTGTATGCCACAGCCTATAGTTTTTTGAAGTATTTCAAATCCTGGTATCAGCATCAGGAAAAAAAAGAGTCCGTTGCTAACGAGCAGACGGACTCACAGATTGCGAAATAGGCGTCAGGCTTTCTTGCCCCATCCCTGCCACTGCTGCTGGACGTATTTCACCAGCGTACTGTTACTGATGCTGTCTCCGATGACGGAGAAGAAGCGTGTCGCATAGACCGGTTCAAGCGGCTGCTTCGATACACAGCGCTTCACGCCGCGGAACGGATTACGCGGCGCTGTCGGGACGGGCTGCGCAGAATTCGGTGTAGAGGTATCCACCTGCGGCTCGTTCAGTAGATCGCTCGGACGTACGAGCGTGATATCGGAAGGCAAGGTCGGCAGCATCTGCTGCAGGACGCGAACGGTAGACGGGTGGGGGTGACCGATGGCGATGGCTGAGCCATTGCGGCGGGCCAGCTGTACCGCGCGATTAAACTGCATGCGGATATCGGCTTCGTTCTGGGTATCATCCAGGAACACCTTGCGCTTAATCACCTTTACGCCCGCTCCCTGAGCGGCACGCATCGCCTGGCTGTTGCCGATGGTCATGCTGTCGAGGAAGTAGAGGTTGTAACGCTCCAGCGCCTGCATCACTTTGAGCATACCGTACAGGCTTGACGTCATCGCGCTGCCCATATGGTTGTTCAGCCCTACGGCATACGGCACTTTGTTGTAGGCGTCACGGATGATGCGCTCGATTTCCTCGCTGCTCATGTCCGGGCGCAGGGTATCTTTTTCCAGCGGCTGCTTGCTGAGAGGTGCCATTGGCAGATGGATCAGCACCTGATGGCCGCTGCTGTGTGCTTTGGTCGCCATCTCACGCGCGTGGGGCGCATTTGGAAGGACGGCGACAGAGATGGCCGACGGCATCGCCAGCACCTGATTTTCATAGTGCGGACGATAACCGAAGTCATCAATCACGATAGCGAGTTTACCTGCGTATACCGGTACAGCCAGCGCCAGCGCGCTGACGACGGAGAAAACCATTCGACGAAATTGAAGCAAAACTTATCTTCCCAACCACGGCTGTGGATTGACCGCCTGACCCTGGCGACGAATTTCGAAATAGAGTGACGGGCGGCCCTGACCGCCACTGCTGCCCACAAGGGCGATGGGTTGGCCGGCGCGCACCTGCGTGCCGACGCTGACCAGCGCGCTCTGGTTGTAGCCGTAAAGGCTCATATCACCTTTACCGTGTTCGACCACCACCACCAGTCCGTAACCCTGCAGCCAGTCGGCCAGAATCACGCGGCCATCGGCGATGGCTTTCACTTCGCTACCTTCAGACGCACCGATAACGATCCCTTTCCAACGTAGCTCACCCTGCAGCTGTTCGCCATAGCGATGCAGAATTGAACCACGAACGGGCCAGAAAGCCTGGCCGCGAGGAGAACCCAAACCGCCAGTACGCGACATCAGGGAACGTTCGCTCTCGCTTGGCTTGTAGGTGGTGCCTTTGCGGGACGCTTCCTGCTGCTTGTCGCGAACGGCCTGCGCCTCGCGCGCTTCTTTTTCGGCACGCGCTTTCGCCGCGGCTTCCGCACGGGCGATGCTGTTACGCAGTTTTGATTCGTTGGCGCGCATTTCGCTGAGCTGGCTCTGTCCTTCCTGAATAGAGGACTCAAGGCCGGAAAGGGTTTTCTTACGCTCGTTGCGCGCCTGCTCGAGCTTCGCCTGCTGGGCCTGCTGATCGTAGAGCAGCGTCTGCTGCTGGCTCTGCTTCTCTTCCAGCTCGGCTTTTTGCGTGGTGACCTCTTCGCGCGTCTGCTTCAGTTGCGCGATAGTCTCCTGACGCGCCTGGTTGAGATAGCCAAAGTAGGCCTGCAGGCGCTGGCCGCGCTGGCTCTCTTCGCCGCTGAGGATCAGCTGGAGTCCGGTATGTTCACCCTGGCGGAATGCGGCATCAAGCTGTGCGGCAAGATTGCGCTCCTGCGCATCGCGCTGGCGTTCCAGTTTGGCAATCGACGCGTTCATCTCGTCGATCTGCTTGTTCAACTGGGCAAGGGTGTTTTGCGTTTCACGGAGTTTACGCGCGGCGGCGGAGATCGCCTCTTCCTGTTGCTTTAGCTGGGCAAGAAGTGCGGATCGCTGCTGTTGCTGCTGGCGTACCGCACGCTCTTTGGCGGCGATATCGGCCTGAATGGATTTCAGCTGGTCGCGGTCATCCGCGTGGGCGGATGCGGCGCACAGCAATACGCCAGCGCTGAGTGCGCTGGCGTAAAACAGAGGTCTGACTGATAACCTAAGCGGCTTCACGACCCATGTGATTGAAAAAATCGCCTTTCCCCTCATGGGGAGCGATTATTCCACGATGAACAGCGGCTTACCAGTCATCTCTTCAGGGATCGGCATCCCCATCAGCGACAGCATGGTTGGCGCGATGTCAGAAAGCTTGCCACCCTCCACTGCTTTCAGTGATTTATCACCCACATAAATCAGCGGAACGGGCAGGTTGGTGTGGGCGGTATGCGCCTGGCCAGTCGCCGGGTCGCGCATCTGTTCAGCGTTACCGTGATCTGCGGTGATCAGCAGCTGGCCGCCAACGGATTCAACAGCTTTCGCAACCTGATCAACGCAGTGATCCAGTGCTTCAACCGCTTTCACTGCCGCTTCCATCACCCCGGTATGACCCACCATGTCGCCGTTCGGGTAGTTACAAATGATGGTGTCGTATTTACCGCTCTCGATGGCTGCAACCAGTTTTTCCGTCAATTCTGCAGAGCTCATTTCTGGCTGCAGATCGTAGGTGGCGACTTTCGGTGAGTTGATCAGAATGCGGTCTTCGCCTTTGAACGGTTCTTCAACGCCGCCGTTAAAGAAGAAGGTCACGTGTGCGTATTTTTCAGTTTCGGAAATACGCAGCTGCGTTTTATCGTTCTTCGCCATCCACTCACCGAAGGTGTTTGCCAGCGAGGCTGGTGGATACGCGCATGGGGCTTTGATGTCTGCCGCGTATTCGGTCAGCTGGATGAAGTCGATGTTTACCACTTTCTTGCGGGCAAAACCGTCGAAGTCGCTGTTGACGAAAGCACGGGTGATTTCGCGCGCGCGGTCAGCGCGGAAGTTCATGAAGATCAGCGCGTCGCCATCTTCCATGGCGGCGTCGGCCTGACCTTCAGCGCGAATGACGGACGCTTTGACGAATTCGTCGTTTTCATCACGAGCATAAGCTGCTTCCAGCGCTTCAACGGCGGTCGCGAACTGGAACTCACCTTTTGCCAGGGTCAAAAGGTCATAGGCCTGTTCAACGCGATCCCAGCGGTTGTCGCGGTCCATGGCGTAGTAACGGCCAATAATGGATGCTACGCGGCCTTTACCCAGCGCGGCGAATTTGTCTTCGAAGGCTTGCAGAGAGCCTTTTGCGCTGCGTGGTGGCGTATCGCGACCGTCCAGGAAGGCGTGCAGATAGATTTTTTCCGCCCCGCGTTCAGCGGCCAGTTCAACCATCGCCATGATGTGATCTTCGTGGCTGTGCACGCCGCCAGCAGAGAGCAGGCCCATAATGTGTACAGCCTTGCCAGCGGCAACGGCTTTATCGACCGCGCCAGACAGCGTTGGGTTGGAGAAGAAGGTGCGTTCTTTGATTTCAACGTCCAGACGCGTCAGGTCCTGATACACAATACGCCCGGCGCCCAGGTTTACGTGACCGACTTCGGAGTTGCCCATCTGGCGGTCCGGCAGGCCCACTTCCAGGCCAGACGCGTCAATCAGCGTATGTGGACGTTTTGCCCACAGGGCATCCATGACCGGGGTTTTGGCGTTGAAAATAGCGTTATCCTGGCTATCTTCACGGTAGCCATAACCATCCAGAATCACCAGTACCATAGGTTTTTTAGAAACCGACATTGCGACAACCTCATGCTCAAGAGTCAAAATTTGCGTAATTTTACTACAGCTGAATCGATCAAATAGCCGCAGAAGATCAAAGAAAGCGCAGTGGCAAGGTGCCCTCCAGACCATTTTGAGGCATTTTTTTAGGTGGCATGCCGCAGAAAATGGATTAGGTTATGGTCGCTGGCTGTATTTGCCAGAACGCACAGGTATACTCCTGTCCTGGTTTTTTTATCAATTAGTCGGGAGTAGTTACCCTCCATGCAAGAAATTATGCAATTCGTTAGCCGCCATCCGGTTCTGAGCATCGCGTGGATTGGCCTGCTGGCTGCTGTGCTGTTCACCACATTTAAGAGCCTGACGTCTAAGATTAAGGTTATCACCCGTGGTGAAGCGACGCGTCTGATTAACAAAGAAGATGCCGTCGTTGTCGATCTGCGTCAGCGTGACGATTTCCGTAAAGGTCACATTGCGGGCGCAATCAACCTGTTGCCAGCTGAAATCAAAGCGAACAACGTCGGTGAGCTTGAAAAACACAAAGCCCAGCCGATTATCGTTGTCGATGCGACCGGCATGCAGGCACAAGAATCTGCCAGCGCGCTTCATAAAGCAGGCTTCGAAAACGTAACTGTGCTGAAAGAAGGTATTTCCGGCTGGAGCGGGGAAAATCTTCCTTTGGTGCGCGGTAAATAAGGAGTTCAGTCATGGCCAATATTGAGATCTATACCAAAGCGACGTGTCCGTTCTGCCATCGTGCGAAAGCGCTGCTGAACAGCAAGGGCGTCACGTTCCAGGAACTGCCGATCGACGGTGACGCGATTAAACGCGAAGAGATGATCAAACGTAGTGGTCGCACGACGGTTCCGCAGATTTTTATTGATGCGCAGCACATTGGCGGCTGTGATGACTTGTATGCGCTCGACGCCCGTGGTGGACTCGATCCGCTGCTGAGCTAAGAGACTTTAGGACAATTAAAAAGGGTATTTCCATGTCAGAACAAAACAACACCGAAATGACTTTCCAGATCCAGCGTATCTACACCAAGGATGTCTCTTTCGAAGCGCCAAATGCGCCACACGTTTTCCAGAAAGATTGGCAGCCAGAGGTTAAACTTGATCTGGATACCGCATCTACCCAACTGGCAGATGACGTGTATGAAGTCGTGCTGCGTGTGACCGTTACCGCATCCCTGGGTGAAGAAACTGCATTCCTGTGTGAAGTACAGCAGGGCGGCATCTTCTCTATCGGCGGTATCGAAGGCAACCAGATGGCACATTGCCTGGGTGCGTACTGCCCGAACATTCTGTTCCCGTATGCGCGTGAATGCATCACCAGCCTGGTTTCTCGCGGTACATTCCCGCAACTGAACCTTGCGCCAGTTAACTTTGATGCGCTGTTCATGAACTATCTGCAGCAGCAAGCTGGCGAAGGTGCTGAACAACATCAGGATGCCTGATGAGCACTGTTAATGCGTCAATGACTGTGATCGGTGCCGGCTCATACGGCACCGCTCTTGCCATCACGCTGGCAAGAAATGGTCACGATGTGGTCCTCTGGGGCCACGACCCAAAACATATCGCAACGCTGCAGCGCGATCGTTGTAACGTCGCGTTTCTCCCGGACGTTCCGTTCCCTGACTCCCTGCACCTTGAAAGCGACCTTGCGACCGCGCTGGCGGCCAGCCGCAACATTCTGATTGTGGTTCCGAGCCATGTCTTTGGCGACGTGCTGCGTCAGATTAAGCCGTTGATGCGCCCGGATGCGCGCATTGTCTGGGCGACTAAAGGACTGGAAGCAGAAACCGGACGCCTGCTGCAGGACGTTGCCCGTGAAGCGCTGGGTGATGAGATCCCGCTAGCGGTCATCTCCGGCCCGACCTTTGCCAAAGAGCTGGCCGCTGGCCTGCCGACGGCGATTTCGCTGGCCTCAACCGATCGGGCCTTCTCCGACGATCTTCAACAGCTGCTGCACTGCGGCAAGAGCTTCCGCGTCTACAGTAACCCCGATTTTATCGGCGTGCAGTTGGGCGGAGCGGTGAAGAACGTGATTGCGATTGGTGCCGGGATGTCCGACGGCATTGGTTTTGGTGCCAACGCGCGCACGGCGCTGATCACCCGCGGTCTGACCGAGATGTCCCGCCTGGGCGAAGCGCTGGGTGCCGATCCGGCCACCTTTATGGGAATGGCTGGCCTGGGCGACCTGGTGCTGACCTGTACCGACAACCAGTCTCGTAACCGCCGTTTTGGCATGATGCTCGGACAGGGCAGCAATGTGAAAGACGCGCAGGAGAAGATTGGTCAGGTGGTGGAAGGCTACCGCAATACCAAAGAAGTCCGCGAGTTGGCGCACCGTTTCGGTGTCGAAATGCCAATAACCGAGGAAATTTATCAGGTATTGTATTGCGGAAAAAATGCGCGCGAGGCAGCATTGACCTTATTAGGTCGTGCGCGCAAGGACGAGCGCAGCAGTAACTAGTCGGAACCGTTGTCACCTGAATGACCCAGCCAGCGCAGAACTGGCTGGTCATTAACTATCGTCTGGAGTAAGCAATGCCGTGTGAAGAACTGGATATCGTCTGGAACAACATTAAAGCCGAAGCCCGGGCGCTGGCCGACTGTGAGCCTATGCTGGCCAGTTTCTACCACGCAACGCTACTCAAGCACGAAAACCTCGGCAGCGCGCTCAGCTATATGCTCGCCAACAAGCTGGCATCCTCAATAATGCCTGCTATCGCTATCCGTGAAGTGGTGGAAGAGGCTTACGCCGCTGACCCGGAAATGATCGCCTCTGCCGCCTGTGATATCCAGGCCGTGCGCACCCGTGACCCGGCGGTCGATAAATATTCTACGCCGCTGCTGTACCTGAAAGGCTTCCACGCCCTGCAGGCGTACCGCATTGGCCACTGGCTGTGGAATGAAGGCCGCCGCGCGCTGGCGATCTTCCTGCAAAACCAGGTTTCCGTGACGTTTCAGGTTGATATTCACCCGGCGGCGAAGATTGGCCGTGGGATCATGCTCGACCACGCCACCGGGATTGTTGTCGGGGAAACGGCAGTGATTGAAGACGACGTCTCGATCCTGCAGTCGGTTACCCTGGGCGGTACCGGCAAAACCAGCGGCGATCGCCATCCGAAAATTCGTGAAGGGGTGATGATAGGCGCGGGTGCCAAAATCCTCGGCAATATCGAAGTCGGACGCGGCGCGAAGATCGGCGCAGGTTCCGTGGTGCTCCAGCCTGTGCCACCGCATACTACCGCCGCTGGCGTACCGGCGCGCATCGTCGGTAAGCCAGACAGCGACAAGCCGTCCATGGACATGGATCAGCACTTCAACGGCATTCACCATACCTTCGAGTATGGCGACGGCATTTAACTTCTGAGAATGGCGCCCGGATATCCCAGCTGGCGCCATGCTTCATACACCACCACCGACACCGCGTTCGACAGGTTCATGCTGCGGCTGTCCGGCATCATCGGAATACGGATTTTCTGCTCAGCGGGCAGGGCATCCAGAATCGTGGCCGGCAGGCCGCGGGTTTCCGGGCCAAACATCAGATAGTCACCTGCCTGATAGCTTACGGCGCTGTGCGCTGGCGTGCCTTTGGTGGTCAGGGCGAACATGCGCTGCGGCTGCTCGGCTTCCAGAAACGCGGCGTAATCGTGGTGGCGAATAACGGCGGTAAATTCATGGTAATCCAGCCCTGCGCGACGCAGACGTTTGTCGTCCCACGTAAAGCCCATTGGCTCAATGATGTGCAGACGAAAACCGGTGTTTGCACACAGGCGGATGATATTGCCGGTATTCGGCGGAATTTCTGGTTCGAATAAAACGATGTTAAGCATGCAGCCCCCTTAATTGCGGGGGCAGGATAGCAGAAAAGAGAGCAACTACGCGACGCCGGGTTCCTGCGAGCGGCTATACAGCATTTTGTAGACGGTTGCCGCGGCGGCCACCAGAGCGGGTACGCTGAGGATCATTAAAATACTGTCCGCCTGCCACTGCATCGAAAGAAGCTGGGCGCTGGTCATGGTTCCCGCCACGCCGCCAAAGCGGCCGATCCCCTGCATCCAGGCGATGCCCGTCGCGCGGCACTCGGTAGGGTAAAAGGTGGCGGCCAGGGTTTGCATGCCCGACTGCGCGCCGTTCATCGCGATCCCCATCAGGAAGATCAGCCCGCCAAACAGGGCGATATGATTATGCTCCATGCCGAGTAGCAGGATCAGCCCCATCGTCAGGATAAACCCGCCCGCGACCACCTTGTGCGCTTCCCAACGGTCCATCATCCAGCCCGCGAGCAGGATCCCGGCCGTGCCGCCGAAGGTGAACAGCGAGGTGAGCCAGGCTGACTCCGCCAGCGCATAACCCATCCCCTGCATTAGCGTCGGCATCCAGCTCAGCAGGACGTAGTAAATCACCAGCCCCATAAAATAGGTCACCCACAGCATCAGGGTGCCGGGCAGCCAGGGCATCGAAAACAGCTGCGACACGCTTCCTTTTTTAGACGCGACTTTCTCCTCCGCCAGGAAAAAGCCCGTGACGCTATCCAGCGTGCTGCGGGCGAACCGGTTGGCGATGCGGCGGACCTGCATGACATCTCTTCCGCGCTGCACCAGAAACTTCACCGACTCCGGCAACAGCAGCGCCAGCAGCAGCGTTAAAACCAGCGGCGCAATCGCGCCGGTCAGCAGTACGCTTCGCCAGCCGTGATGGGGGATAAGCCAGGACGAGATCGCGCCGCCGCCCGCCGCACCCAGAGGGAAGCCGCAGTACATGGTGTTAATCGCCATGGCGCGACAGCGCTGGGGGGCAAACTCGGAGATAAGCGTAATGGCGTTGGGCATCGCAGCTCCGAGCCCGAGCCCCGTCAGGAAGCGCCACAGCGTCAGGGTATTCAGACTTTGCGCCCAGGCCGTCCCCAGGCTCGCCAGGCCGAAGAACAGGCACGAAAAGACCAGCACGCGCTTGCGCCCCATCCGGTCCGATACCGGACCGGCGATCAGCGCACCCAGCGACAGCCCCAGCAGCGCCGCGCTCAGCACCGGCCCCAGATCCTGTTTATGAATCCCCCATTCTGCCGACAGCGTAGGCGCGATGTAGCCCATCGCCGCCGTATCAAAGCCATCGATCGCCAGAACCAGAAAGCCCAGCACAATGAGCAGCCAGTGAAATCCTGAAAAGCGACTTTCATCGATCACCTGCTGAATATCCACTTTACCTGAATAGTTCATACGCTCCCCTCTGATGTGATGTTGTTTTTGTGTTCTTGTATTTGCTTGTCTATACAATTGCGGGCGGCAGGTGTATGTCAAATTTTCTTATTAAATATGTTATCTGGATGTTATTTTCGGCATAAAAAAAGCGCCCGAGGGGAAGATCGGACGCGTGAGAAAGGGGTGTTAACGAGGGGAAGAATTTAAGCCGCGTTTCCCTGAGCAAGGGGAGCCAGCGCCGCCGGTAACTTGCTTAACTCCTGCACCAGGGAGTCTCTGCTGATTTCGCCGATCGTTTTCGCACCGGTCAGCGTCATCGCCACCTTCATCTCTTTTTCGATCAGGTTGAGCAGATTCGCCACGCCTGCCTGACCGGCCGTCGCCAGGGCGTACAGATAAGCGCGTCCCAGCAGCACGCTGTCGGCACCCAGCGCAATCATGCGCACCACGTCCAGCCCGTTGCGGATCCCGCTGTCGGCCAGGATGGTAATATCGCCCTTCACCGCATCGGCTATCGCCGGCAGGGCGCGTGCGGAGGAGAGCACCCCGTCAAGCTGACGTCCGCCGTGGTTAGAGACCACAATCCCGTCAGCGCCAAAGCGTACCGCATCGCGGGCATCTTCCGGGTCGAGGACCCCCTTGATCACCATCGGGCCGTCCCAGAACTCGCGGATCCACTCCAGGTCTTTCCACGAGATCGACGGATCGAAGTTGTTCGCCAGCCAGCCGATGTAATCCTCCAGCCCGGTCGGTTTGCCAAGGTAGGCCGAGATATTCCCCAGATCGTGTGGACGACCGTTCAGGCCGACGTCCCACGCCCACTGCGGATGCGTTACCGCCTGCCAGTAGCGGCGGAGCGCCGCATTTGGGCCGCTCATGCCGGAGTGGGCATCACGATAGCGCGCGCCGGGGGTCGGCATATCGACGGTAAAGACCAGCGTGGAGCAGCCCGCCGCTTTGGCACGCTCGAGCGCGTTACGCATAAAGCCGCGATCGCGCAGGACGTACAGCTGGAACCACATCGGGCGTTTGATGGTTGGGGCGACCTCTTCAATCGGACAAACCGAGACGGTAGAGAGGGTAAACGGAATGCCTTTGGCATCCGCTGCAGCGGCGGCCTGCACTTCGCCACGGCGGGCATACATACCGCACAGGCCTACGGGCGCGAGCGCGACGGGCATGGAAAGCGTTTCGTTAAACAGTTTCGTCTCAAGGCTCAGGTCAGACATATTCTTCAGCACGCGCTGGCGCAGAGCCACCTCCGACAGATCCTCCACGTTGCGGCGCAGGGTGTATTCGGCATACGCCCCGCCGTCGATGTAGTGGAACAGGAACGGGGGCAAAATGCGCTGCGCCGCGGCGCGATAGTCACTGGCTGCTGAAATAATCATGCTTTGTTCTCCCTGGAAATATCACTGTCGCCAGGCAGACGGGTAATACGCGCCTGTCGGGCCTGGTCTTCATCGAATCGTTTGATGGTGGTATGCACGAAACCGAGATGCGCCATCATTGCTTTGCGCGCGGCTTCGGCGTCACCGGCCAGAATGGCGTTGAGCACCGCCTCGTGCTGTTCGGTCAGTTGGGCAAACACCGGCGGAACCAGATACATGCGCTGGCGGCTCTGCTTCACGGAGGATTGCAGCAGGTCGAAAAACCCGCGCATGGTCTGGAGCAGCACCACATTGTGCGACGCCTCGGCAATCGCAAGGTGAAAACGGACGTCCGCCTGGGAGGCGATATCCGGGTCGCTGCTTTGCGTGGCCTCAAAGCAGGCGATGAGTTTCTCTTTGTCGGCGTCGGTTGCCCGCATGGCCGCGTGCCAGGCGGTACTGGTTTCGATGGCGTGACGCGCTTCAAGGATGTCGAAGCTGTAGTCCGGGTCGTTCTCCATCAGCGTTTTCAGCGGCTGAACGATGTTTTGCTCGGACCAGTCGTCATTCTGCCAGCGCACAAAGGTGCCGCCGCCGCGACGGCTTACCAGTACCCCTTCGCTGACCAGCGTCGCCAGCGCCTCGCGCAGTGAATTACGCGACACGCCAAGCTGGGCGGCGAGCTGGCGTTCGGCGGGCAACTTCATGCCCGCTTCCAGCTGTTGTTCTTCAATCAGCGCCCGCACGCGAGAGGCAATCTCGTCGGACAGGCGTCTGGGCATCACTATCATGGGATCATCCAGGTTAAGACATAGGCCTGCAGGGTGGTGATCACCCCGACCATGCAGGTGAATATAAGGCTGTGTTTCACGGTAAAGCGGAACAGATCCGACTCTTTACCGACCAGTCCCACCGCCGCACAGGCAATGGCAATGGACTGCGGGGAGATCATTTTCCCGGTCACGCCGCCCGTCGTGTTTGCGGCCACCAGCAGGACGTCCGACACGCCAATCTGCTGGGCCGCCGTGGCCTGCAGTGCGGCAAACAGGGCGTTAGACGAGGTATCGGAACCGGTCAGGAACACCCCCAGCCAGCCGAGGAACGGCGAGAAGAAGGTGAAGGCGTGGCTGGTATGTGCCAGCGCCAGTGCCAGCGTCGATGACAGTCCGGAGTAGTTCGAGATAAACGCGAACGCCAGCACCATGCCGATGGAGTAAATCGGCAGCATCAGCTCTTTAACGGTCGCCGCAAAGGTCTGTACCGCAGCCGCAGGCTTCATGCGCAGCCACACCACGGAAAGAATAGCGGCAAACAGGATGGCGGTCCCGGTGGCGGAGAACCAGTCGAATTTATAGACCGCGGCATACGGCGTGGCGGCGTGCACTACCGGCGGCATACGGGCGACCATCTTGTCGAGAAACGGCACGGAGATATTAATCACCATGTCGTACAGCGCGCCGCCAGGGGCGAACAGAGCTTTAAACGGCGGGATGCTCCACAGCGTAACCGTGGCGGTCAGGAACAGGAACGGCGACCAGGCGCGGATCACCTGGCCTGCGGTGTAGCCGGTGCGGGCCAGCGTTTGATCGACCTGCGAGGCGCCCATGTCGGCGAAGCGGAAAATACGGACCGGCTGCCAGCGTTTCAGGAACAGCGTCAGGCAGACCAGAGAAACCAGCGAAGAGATGATGTCCGGCAGCTCCGGGCCAAGGAAGTTCGAGCTGAGGTACTGGGCGATAGCGAACGAACCGCCCGCCACCATCACCGCAGGCCAGGTCTCCTTCACGCCGCGCCAGCCGTCCATAATCGCCATGATCCAGAACAGGACGATAATGGTCAGGAAGGGCAGCTGGCGGCCAACCATCTGGCCGATCTCGAAGCTGTCCAGCCCGGTGACCTGCCCGGCCACCAGAATCGGAATACCCATCGCGCCAAACGCAACCGGTGCGGTGTTCACAATCAGGCACAGGCCCGCGGCATAGAGCGGGTTAAAGCCCAGACCCACCAGCAGCGCGGCGGTGATCGCCACCGGTGCGCCAAAACCTGCCGCGCCTTCCAGAAACGCCCCGAAGGAGAAGCCAACAATCAGCATCTGCAGGCGCTGGTCCGGCGTGATGGAGAGAATCGACGAGCGGATAATGTCGAACTGCCCGGTTTTCACCGAGATTTTATAGACAAAGACCGCCGCGATGATTATCCATGCAATCGGCCACAGGCCGTAGAAGAAACCGTAGACGACGGAGGCCAGCGCGCGATCGACCGGCATTTTGTAGAAGAACAGCGCCACCATCAGGGCGATGGCAACGGTATACGTCGCGGCGAGGTAGCCCTTCAGCTTGAGCTTAATCAGCGCAAAGAAGAAGAACATGATCGGAAACGATGCGATCAGGCTCGACAGCCAGATATTTCCAGCCGGGTCGTAGTTTTGTTGCCAGAGGCTCATGCAGGTCTCCTGGGGACCAGACAGCCTGCGCTGCGGGTGAGTCTCCGCTCAACTCTGCGTCACAGGTTGTGTAAAAGTGGTCCTGCCAATGTTGTGTTGTAGGGTTAATGACAATGAATGGTTAACCAGATGTTATGAGCTAGCAATGGTTTTGTGAGCGGAAATAATGGAATTGTGAACAGGGGGAGGATTGATTGCGCTATTGGTTGGACCAATTCACGCGAAGGGGAAAAGAGTAGGCCGGGTAAGCGCAGCGCCACCCGGCATGAAATCAGAACGCGGTCTTACAAAAGCCCGTCATCTCTTTCAGGCCCATTTCGCGGCCAAGCTCGGTCATCGGGTGAACCACCACCAGACCACGGACGCTTTTCTTCAGCTTGCCCATATCAGCCTGCTCTTTTTTGGTGATCGCACGGCGGTGCGGCATGTTCATCAGCTTCTGCGCTTCTTTGCTAAGCTTCTGGCCCTTGACTTCGCGCAGGCGCTCGATTTCCGCTTCCAGCTTCGCGGCCTCTTTCTCAAGCTCGGCGTATTTCTCGGCGGAATCGACCAGCGACAGACCCGCCATCTGGTGGCGGATCAGATCCAGGCGGTCGCTCAGGCGTTTAATTTCGTTCTTTTCGACTTCTTTCATGACAAATAACTCTGAAAACGGGGAATTTACAGCGAAGGATACACCAATGTGAGCAGGCTTACTTCTGAAACGCTTTTTTTAAGCTGATTCGGGAAATCAGCTCAGTCAGGGAGAGAACCATCGTGGATCGGACAACCTGTTGATAACGCAGCTTTTGCATCGCGTAGAGCTCAGGGTCGCTGTTATCAAAATGGGGAGCAGGGGGCAGCGCGGTAACGCAGTGCAGCTCGCCGAAGGGCCCCAGAATCTCATCGTCGGTAAAGGTGTACTCGTTACCGTCATGATTGAGCTCTTCTCGCAGCGCCATTAACAGCTCCGCATCTTCATACTCTTGTCGGTTCAGCACGCCAAGACCATAAATCAGCTTCAGACGCACGGATAGATCGCCCAGCGGTCCGTCTCCGTCCAGTAACGGTTCTACAGCATATTTTACCGCGTAGTCGTCTTTGCGAAACACCTGAAGCACCAGGATATTCACCGCCTCGGTTAACAGCTCGACGGCGGCAATCAGGAAACTTCGTACGGTTTTGCCAGCATTCAGACGCTCAAGCACACGATTTTCAAAGGCCTGGGTTTGTTCCATTATTGCCTGCATATCTGACAATCTGTAATCAGGGCGCAGGATTACCTGCGCCGCATTCTGCATCATTTGGTTGCGTTGTATGCGTTAACCGCCTCCGCAACCACGTCGCTGTTGGCGTCCAGACCGGAAATCTGCGCCAGCGCAGCCTGCGCGCCTTTATCATCAATCAGCTGAGCCAGCTCAATCGCCTGTGGGTCCTGCTCGCTGCGGTAGTGCATCGCTGCGGCAATCCCTTTCACCAGGTTGGCATGCGGCAGGCCGTATTCCAGCGTGCCCAGCAGCGGCTTAATCAGGCGATCGCCCGCGCTCAGCTTACGCAGCGGCTGGCGGCCCACGCGCTCAACGTCATCTTTCAGATACGGGTTTTCAAAGCGACCGAGGATTTTCTGGATGTATGCTGCGTGTTTCTCAGCATCAAAACCGTAGCGTTTGATTAGCACCGCGCCGCTCTCTTCCATTGCCCCTTTTACCACCGCGCGGATCTTCTCATCGAGGATCGCGTCACGAATGGTCTGATGACCGGCCAATTTTCCGAGGTACGCGGTTATAGCATGCCCGGTGTTCAGCGTGAAGAGCTTGCGTTCGACAAATGCCATCAGGTTATCGGTTAATTCCATTCCCGGAATAGTCGGCAGGTCACCTTTAAACTGGGTTTTATCGACGATCCACTCGCTGAAGGTTTCCACGGTCACTTCCAGCGGGTCGTTGGTAGCGGATTCGGAAGGCGGAACGATGCGATCCACGGCGGAATCCACAAAACCCACGTGCGCTTCAACCCAGGCTTTGTCTTCGTCTGCCACCGCGTTAAGAACGTGGCCTTTCAGCTGCGTAGTGCCGCGCACCATGTTTTCACAGGCGATGATGTTCAGCGGGGTGTCGATGCCCTGCGCTTTACGTTTTGCCAGGCCTTTTGCAACCGCAGGAGCGATGCGCTCAAGGACGACCGGACCCACGGCGGTGGTGACCAGATCGACGCTGGCGATCAGGTCAATAACGTCTTCACCGATGCTGCTGACCGCGTTGACGCCGGATACCGTCTCAACCTGCTCGTTTTCGCCCACCACATGGACCTGATAGCTATGACGGGCATTCAGGGCATCCAGGACAACCTGATTCACATCGGCGAATGTCAGAGTAATGCCCGCGTCAGCAAGCAGTTTACCGATAAAACCACGACCGATATTACCTGCGCCAAAATGTAATGCTTTCATAGTGTTAACCTTCATCAATGTTTTTACCCGAGAGGGCTGGGGTGAGGAACGTTTTCCCCCTCACCCTAGCCCTCTCCCCGGAGGGAGAGGGAAGAGAACTTATTTGTTAAGCAGAGCCAGCACTTCTTCCACGCTGGTGGTATTGGCCAGACGCTCAATGACGGATTCATCATCCAGGGCGTTGGTCAGGCTGGTAATCACCTGAATGTGCTCGTTGTTGCGAGCGGCGATACCAATCACCAGACGGGCGATGTCGTCTTCTTCTTCACCGAAGCGCACGCCCTGCGGGTACTGACAGAATACGACGCCGGTTTTCAGGACGCGATCTTTCGCTTCAACCGTTCCGTGCGGCACCGCGATGGATTCGCCCAGGTAGGTTGGCGTCAGTTTTTCGCGTTCCAGCATCGCGTCGACATATTCAGGCTGAACGTAGCCGCCTTTCACCAGCTGCTCACCGGCAAAGCGAATCGCTTCTTCTTTGGTGGCCGCGGTACGACCGAGGAAAATATTCTCCGCACCCAGCTTAAACAGATGAGCATTGCTCTCGTCAAAGCTGTCCTGCAGGCTGGAGCGCACTTTCACTTCGTTTTCTTCGTGACGCTGCGCGGCCACCAGACGTTCGGTCAGGCTGGTGTACAGGCCGCTGTCGAGGAAGTTGGTCAGCGAAATGTGCTGTGCCTGCGGCACCTGGCGCATGGCGCGTTCGGTCAGATCGCGGTGCGTGATGACCAGGTCAACATCCGGCGGCAGGCTGTTAATGGCGCTGTTGGTCACGGAGATGTTGGTCAGGCCCGCATCCTGCACTTTCTTACGCAGCACGCCTGCTCCCATCGCGCTGGAACCCATACCGGCATCACAGGCAACGATGATTTTACGCACGTGGCTCAGGTCGTTAGAGACATCACCTGCTGCCAGTGGGGTCGCGCCTTTGGATTCGGCTTTCATGTCGTGCATACGACGGGTCGCCGCTTCGATGTCATCATCTTCTTTCACCTTGCTGGTTTTCAGCAGGATAGAAGAGACCACGAAGGAGACGGCCATTGCCGCAAAAATAGCCGCGAGGTTCGCGAAGTAAGCGCCTTTTGGCGTCATCGCCAGTACCGCCAGGATAGAACCCGGAGAGGCCGGAGAAACCAGACCGCCGCCCAGCACGCTCAGGGTGAACACGCCGGTCATACCGCCGAGGATAACGGCCAGGATCAGACGCGGGTTCATCAGCACGTACGGGAAGTAAATTTCGTGGATACCGCCCAGGAAGTGAATTATCGCCGCGCCGCCAGCAGACTGTTTAGCGCTGCCACGGCCGAAGAAGATGTACGCCAGCAGAACGCCCATACCTGGACCCGGGTTAGCTTCAATCAGGAAGAAGATAGACTTGCCGAGATCGTGAGACTGCTGGATACCCAGCGGCGAGAAGATGCCGTGGTTGATGGCGTTGTTAAGGAACAGGATTTTCGCCGGTTCAACGAAGATAGACGCCAGCGGCAGCATCTCGTGCGCCACCATGAAGTTAACGCCTGCCGCCAGAATTTTAGACAGCACTTCAACCGCAGGGCCAATGCCGAGGAACGCCAGAATGGCGAGGATCATCCCGATGATGCCCGCAGAGAAGTTATTCACCAGCATTTCGAAGCCGGATTTGATCTTACCATCAACCCAGACGTCGAATTTCTTAATCGCCCAGCCGCCCAGAGGACCGGCAATCATCGCACCGAGGAACATCGGCATATCTGCACCGACGATAACGCCCATGGTTGTGATGGCACCCACTACGCCACCACGGTCACCGCCCACCAGACGACCCCCGGTGAAACCGATGAGCAGCGGCAGGAGATAGGTAATCATTGGGCCAACAAGTTTCGCCAGCGTCTCGTTAGGCAACCACCCTGTCGGAATGAACAATGCGGTGATGATACCCCACGCGATAAACGCGCCGATATTTGGCATCACCATGTTGCTGAGGAAACGACCAAAGCTTTGAACTTTGATCTTGAAATCGGATGACATAAAACACCCCTTCTTCTGTTTACGCTAAGGCTTATGGCCCGAGGTTTATTGTTAATGAGGCGGCAGAGGTAGCCGGGCCCTGTTCTGATGCTGTGAAATCTGGCACTGAATCGTTCAACTGTCCAGACAGTGAAAATTTATGTGATTCATGTCACGTAAATGTAGGGGGTGAGGATATCTATGAGGTGATCTGAATCACAAAAACGATGGGCAAAAAAAATACGATGGCGAGAAAAAAAGCAAAACACACCCTTTTGTGTGATTGTTGTCACGTTTTGTTATGGCGTGTTTGTTTCTGGATTGTGACTGATTTCACAAAATATTTTTATGCAGATTTCTCCGCCTGTGATCGACGGCAAACTCTGCATAGCGATTCAGCGCCAGGATGATATGGCACGACACGATAAGCTAAAAAACCACTTTTTATGTGTGGTATGGCGAAAAGTTAAAAGGTGGATTACGCTCATATTGTAAGGTTAAGTCTATTATTATTCAGGATATATTTTGACACGCTTATAAACTTGCATGGAGATATTATAAAAACCCATACTCCCCGGCTCGGAAATAATAAGCACAACCCCGTGTTTATAAAAAATTAATTAGGTTGCGTACCGTTTTATTAATTTAATGAGTTGACGTTGTTTAAGTGAGGAGAATATGTTTCTCAACTATTTTGCGCTGGGCGTATTGATTTTTGTATTTCTGGTTCTCTTTTATGGAATCATCGCTATCCATGACATCCCTTATAATATGGCCAAAAAGCGTAACCACCCGCATGCCGATGCCATTCATACGGCAGGCTGGATTAGCCTGTTTACGCTTCATGCCATCTGGCCATTCCTGTGGATTTGGGCCACGCTGTACCGTGAAGATCGCGGCTGGGGTATGCAAAACCACATCACAAAGCCTGATGAGGTTCCGGGCATGGATGCGCTGGCCAAACGCGTGGCCGAATTAGAACAAAAGCTGGCCGCGGTAAAGCCTGCTGCTGATAAGAACACGCTGGAGCGCTAATCATGGATCTGTTGATTATTTTGACCTACGTGGCATTTGCCTGGGCCATCTTTAAAATATTCCGAATTCCGGTCAACCAGTGGACGCTTGCCACCGCAACATTAGGCGGCGTATTTATTGTTGCCGGACTTATTCTGTTAATGAACTATAACCACCCGTATACCTTTACGGCGCAAAAAGCGGTTATTTCTATTCCGATTACGCCGCAGGTTACCGGGGTGGTCAGCGAAGTGACAGATAAAAATAACCAGCTAATTAAAAAAGGCGAAGTGTTATTTAAACTTGATCCGGGCCGCTATCAGGCGCGCGTCGACAGACTCCAGGCCGACCTGGTAACCGCGACGCACAATATCGACAATCTGAAAGCGCAGCTGTCGGAAGCGGTTGCCAATACCACGCGCGTCTCCGCTGAGCGCGATCGCCTCTATAAAGATTATCAGCGCTACCTGAAAGGCAGCCAGGCGAAGGTCAATCCGTTCTCTGAAAGCGATATTGATAACGCGCGGCAAAACTATCTGGCGCAGGACGCCATGGTGAAAGGCTCCGTGGCTGAACAGGTGCAGATCCAAAGCCAGTTAGACAGCATGGTGAACGGCGAGCAGTCGCAGATTGCTTCGTTACGCGCCCAGCTTGCCGAAGCCAAATACAACCTGGATCAGACCGTGGTGCGTGCGCCGAGTGATGGTTACATCACCCAGGTGCTGATACGTCCGGGGACCTATGCCGCCGCGCTGCCGCTGCGTCCGGTGATGGTCTTTATCCCTGAACAGAAGCGTCAGATTGTGGCCCAGTTCCGCCAGAACTCGCTGCTGCGTCTGAAGCCGGGCGATGAAGCGGAAGTGGTGTTTAACGCGCTGCTGGGCCAGGTGTTCTCCGGGAAGCTCACCGCAATTCTGCCTGTGGTACCGGGAGGAACCTATCAGGCGCAGGGCGCGCTGCAGTCTCTGACGGTCACACCAGGTACGGATGGCGTGCAGGCCATCATAGAACTGAGCCCTGACGCTGAAGTCGATGCCCTGCCGGACGGTATCTATGCCCAGGTGGCGGTCTATTCGGACCATTTCGCCCACGTCTCGGTGATGCGTAAAGTACTGCTGCGCATGACCAGCTGGATGCACTACCTCTATCTCGATCACTAATCCTTCCAGGGCAGGAATGCGACATGCAGACCTGCCCTTTTTTCATCGCTTGATCCATACTGACTTTTTTCCGGCATCAAGGATCAGGCAATGAAACTCATCGGCAGCTATACCAGTCCCTTCGTGCGAAAAATCTCGATTCTCCTGCTGGAGAAGGGGATTGAATTTGAATTCGTGAATGAACAGCCCTACAACGCGGAAAACGGCGTCGCGCAGTACAACCCGCTGGGGAAAGTCCCGGCGCTGGTAACAGATGAGGGAGAATACTGGTTCGATTCCCCGATTATTGCGGAGTATATCGAGCTGCTGGGCGTTGCCCCGGCAATGCTGCCGGCTAACCCAAAAGCGGCGCTGGCGGTGAAGCAAATTGAAGCCCTGGCCGACGGTATTATGGATGCGGCATTAACCTCCGTACGGGAACAGGCAAGGCCCGCTGCCCAGCAGTCGGAAACGGAACTGTTACGCCAGCGGGAAAAAATCAGCCGCAGCCTGGACAGGTGTGAACAGCTTATCCGGGAGGGAAAGATCGACACCGACAGCCTGAACCTGGGGACCATCGCCATCGCCTGCGCGATTGGCTATCTCAACTTCCGCCACGTCTCCCCGGGCTGGTGCGTCGACCGTCCGCTGCTGGTGAAGCTTGCAGACACGCTGTTTAGCCGCGAGAGCTTTGCCCGTACAGAACCGCCAAAGGCTTGACGCGGGTTATAACACTTCGGCGTCGGAGGCGGTACAATCCCTCTACATGTTAACTCCCTCTCCCGTCGGGAGGGGGGAAGATATTTACTCGCCAGGCGCTTTCATGACTACTCATCGTTCGCTGTACAGCCAGATCCCCGCTACCGACCGTCTCCTTCGCGAGCCCCGCATTCATGCTGTTGTTGAGCGCTTCGGCCATACCGCGACGGTGGAAATGTTACGCCTGCTTCAGGACGAAGCCCGCTGCGCGATTCAGGCAGAAAACGCCTTGCCCGACTGGTGCAGTGCGTGGGAGCAGGAAGTTGAACAGCGGCTGGATGAGAAGGCGCAAAGCGCGTTACGCCCGGTGATTAACCTGACCGGTACCGTACTGCATACCAACCTCGGGCGAGCCCAGCAGGCGGAAGAGGCCGTTGCCGCCGTCGTGCAGGCCATGCAAGCGCCTGTAACGCTGGAGTACGATCTGGACGGCGCCGGACGCGGGCATCGCGACCGCGCGCTGGCGGAGCTGCTGTGCCGGCTGACCGGCGCGGAAGATGCCTGCATTGTGAATAACAACGCCGCAGCGGTGCTGCTGATGCTGGCGGCCACCGCCAGCGGCAAAGAGGTGGTAGTGTCCCGCGGCGAGCTGGTGGAGATTGGCGGGGCGTTTCGTATTCCTGACGTGATGCGCCAGGCGGGCTGTACGCTGCATGAGGTGGGTACCACTAACCGTACTCATGCGAAAGACTATCGCGCGGCGGTAAATGAAAATACCGCCCTGCTGATGAAGGTTCACACCAGCAATTACCATATTGAAGGCTTCACCAAAACGGTTGAAGAGGCGGAGCTGGCGGCGATTGGGCGCGAACTGAACATACCGGTGATTGCCGATCTCGGCAGCGGCTCGCTGGTGGATCTGAGCCTTTACGGGCTGCCAAAAGAGCCGATGCCGCAGGAGATGATTGCGGCGGGCGTTAGCCTGGTCAGTTTTTCCGGCGACAAACTGCTGGGCGGGCCGCAGGCCGGGATTATCGTCGGCAAGCGCGAGCTCATTGCGCAGCTGCAGCAGCATCCGCTCAAGCGCGCCTTGCGCGCCGATAAAATGACGCTTGCCGCGCTGGACGCGACGCTGCGGCTCTATCTCCACCCGGAGAAACTGGCCGACCGCCTGCCCACGCTGCGTCTGTTAACCCGTGATGCCGCCTCGATTCGCGCCCAGGCTGAACTTCTGCTGCCGCGCGTCGCCGCGCACTACCCCGATTTTGACGTTCGCATTGAGCCCTGCCAGTCGCAGATTGGCAGCGGTTCGCTGCCGGTGGACAGGTTGCCGAGTGAAGCGCTGACGTTCACGCCGCGTGACGGGCGCGGTAGCCATCTTGAAGCCCTGTCGTCACGCTGGCGTGGCCTACCGACGCCGGTTATCGGGCGGATTTACGATGGCCGAATGTGGCTGGATCTGCGCTGCCTTGAAGATGAAGAGCGATTTCTGGAGATGTTGTTGAAATGATTATTGCCACCGCCGGTCACGTTGACCACGGAAAAACCACGTTACTGCAGGCCATTACCGGCGTAAACGCCGACCGCCTGCCGGAAGAGAAAAAGCGCGGTATGACCATCGATCTGGGCTATGCCTACTGGCCCCAGCCTGATGGCCGCGTGCTGGGCTTTATTGATGTGCCGGGGCATGAAAAGTTTCTGTCCAACATGCTGGCGGGCGTGGGCGGCATCGATCATGCCCTGCTGGTGGTGGCCTGCGATGACGGCGTGATGGCGCAAACCCGCGAGCACCTGGCGATCCTGCAGCTGACCGGTAACCCGCAGCTGACCGTGGCGCTGACCAAAGCCGATCGCGTGGATGACGCACGCGTCAGCGAGGTGCGCGAAACGGTACAGGCGACCTTGCGGGAGTATGGTTTTTCCGATGCACCGCTATTTGTCACCGTGGCGACGGAAGGGCGCGGTATCGACGAACTTCGCCACCACTTACAGCAGCTTTCATCACGCGACCACGCCAGCCATCATCGTTTCCGCCTGGCCATTGATCGGGCGTTTACCGTAAAAGGTGCGGGGCTTGTGGTGACTGGTACGGCGCTGAGCGGCGAAGTGAACGTCGGTGATACGCTCTGGCTGACGGGCGTGAACAAACCGATGCGCGTGCGCGGGCTGCACGCACAAAACCAGCCCGCAGACCGCGCCCACGCCGGGCAGCGGATCGCGCTGAACATTGCCGGGGATGCGGAAAAAGAGCAGCTTAATCGCGGCGACTGGCTGCTGGCCGATGCCCCGCCGGAACCGTCTGAACGCGTCATCGTCTCCCTGCAGGCAAACGTGCCCCTGACCCAATGGCAGCCGCTGCATATTCACCACGCGGCCAGCCATATCACCGGGCGCGTGTCGCTGCTGGAAAACGATCTCGCCGAGCTGGTATTCGATTCACCGCTCTGGCTGGCAGACAACGATCGTCTGGTTCTGCGTGACATTTCTGCAAGGGAAACGCTGGCCGGGGCGCGCGTGGTGGCGCTTAACCCACCCCGACGCGGCAAGCGTAAACCTGAATATCTGCAGTGGCTGGCTGCTCTGGCGCAGGCCAGCGATGATAACGCCGCGCTGCGGGTACACCTCGATCGCGGAGCGGTGAGCCTGCGTGATTTTGCATGGGCACGCCAGCTGAGCGGGGAAGGCTTACGGCAGCTGACTCAGGAGCCGGGCTTTATTCAGGCTGGAGACAGCCTGCTCAATGCCCCGGTTGCTGCGCAATGGCAGCGTAAGATACTGAACACGCTTGCGACTTACCACGAACAGCATCAGGACGAGCCTGGCCCGGGCCGTGAGCGTCTGCGGCGCATGGCGCTGCCGATGGAAGACGATGCGCTGGTGCTGCTGCTGATTGAAAACATGCGCGAAAGCGGGGCGATCAAAAGCCACCACGGCTGGCTGCATCTGCCGGATCACAAGGCCGGGTTCACCGCCGAGCAAGAGGCCATATGGCAAAAAGCCGCCCCGCTGTTTGGCGATGAGCCGTGTTGGGTTCGCGATCTGGCTCGCGAAACCAACACCGACGAGCAGGTGATGCGCCAGGTATTGCGCCATGCGGCGCAGCAGGGGCTAATAGTCGCGATCGTGAAAGATCGTTATTACCGTAACGATCGTATTGTGGCGTTTGCCAACCTGATCCGCGAGCTGGATCAGGCGCGCGGCTCGACCTGCGCAGCGGATTTCCGCGATCGGCTGAACGTGGGCCGCAAGCTGGCGATCCAGATCCTGGAGTATTTCAACCGCATCGGCTTTACCCGCCGTCGCGGTAACGATCATTTATTACGCGATTCGTTATTATTTCCTGAAACTCCGTGACCCCCGTCGTAAACGCCGTTATCGGTTGGCGAGAAAATCGCCAGCCGGAACTACCCTTGTTGTACACCAACAGCAAGGAGACGGTCATGACAAACAATCCTCCCTCATCGCGTATCCAGCCCGGCGAGTATGGTTTTCCCCTCAAGCTGAAGCCTCGTTATGACAACTTTATTGGCGGCGACTGGGTAGCTCCCGTCGACGGCGAATACTATTCCAACCTTACTCCCGTTACCGGCCAGCCGCTGTGCGAAATTGCCAGCTCCGGCAAGCGTGATATCGACCTGGCGCTGGATGCGGCGCACAAAGCGAAAGAAAAATGGGCTCACACCTCCGTGCAGGACCGGGCGGCGATCCTGTTCAAAATCGCCGATCGGATGGAGCAGAATCTGGAGCTGCTGGCGACGGCTGAAACCTGGGATAACGGCAAGCCGATACGGGAAACGATGGCGGCAGACGTGCCGCTGGCCATTGACCACTTCCGCTATTTTGCTTCCTGCATTCGCGCTCAGGAGGGCGGGATCAGCGAAGTTGACAGCGATACCGTGGCGTATCACTTCCACGAACCGCTGGGCGTCGTCGGGCAAATCATTCCGTGGAACTTCCCGCTGCTGATGGCGAGCTGGAAAATGGCGCCCGCGCTGGCGGCGGGAAACTGCATTGTGCTGAAACCGGCGCGTCTGACCCCTCTCTCGGTGCTGCTGCTGATGGAAATCGTTGGCGATCTTTTGCCGCCGGGCGTGATTAACGTGGTTAACGGCGCGGGCGGGGAGATAGGGGAATATCTGGCTACCTCAAAACGGATCGCCAAAGTGGCGTTTACCGGGTCGACGGAGGTGGGCCAGCAGATCATGCAGTACGCCACGCAGAACATTATCCCGGTGACCCTCGAGCTGGGCGGGAAATCCCCGAACATCTTCTTCGCAGACGTAATGGAGGAAGAGGATGCCTTCTTCGATAAAGTACTGGAAGGGTTTGCGCTGTTTGCGTTTAACCAGGGCGAAGTCTGCACTTGCCCAAGCCGTGCGCTGGTACAAGAGTCCATCTACGAGCGCTTTATGGAGCGGGCGATTCGGCGCGTTGAGTCTATCCGCAGCGGTAACCCGCTTGATAACGCCACGCAGATGGGGGCGCAGGTCTCGCATGGACAGCTGGAAACTATCCTCAACTACATCGACATCGGCAAGAAAGAGGGGGCGGATATTCTCACCGGCGGGCGTCGTAAGGTACTCGGTGGGGATCTGCAGGACGGGTATTATCTGGAGCCGACGATCCTGTTCGGTCAAAACAACATGCGCGTCTTCCAGGAAGAAATTTTCGGACCGGTACTGGCCGTGACCACCTTCAAAACGATGGAGGAGGCGCTGGAGATTGCCAACGACACGCCGTATGGCCTGGGAGCAGGCGTCTGGAGCCGCAACGGTAATCTGGCCTATAAAATGGGCAGAGGCATTCAGGCCGGGCGCGTATGGACCAACTGCTACCACGCCTATCCTGCGCACGCGGCATTTGGCGGTTATAAGCAATCGGGCATCGGGCGTGAAACCCACAAGATGATGCTGGAGCATTATCAGCAGACGAAATGTTTGCTGGTCAGCTACTCCGATAAGCCGTTGGGGCTGTTCTAATCACCCAGCTCAGGCCGTCCATGCACGGCCTGAGCAATTTGCTGGCGCAGGCAGTTCAAAACCCCATCCAGTACGTATTGCACGCGCCAGGGCTGGTATTCGCGTTTGCGGAAGATGGCCGTCAGATCGAGCCACCACTCTTCCTGATGCGGGAAGCAGGGGACCAGCATCCCCTGCGTTAATTCTTTTTTCAGACTTTCTTTTGGTGCAAAAACAATCCCAAGATTATTTCTTGCCAGCTCCAGAGCCGTCTGCGTATTGTCGCAAATATAATTACCGGTCACCCGGTAGTCATGCACGTCATCACTGCCATGCACTCGGAAACGCCAGATGTTGGCATCATCAACCAGCATGGAATCAATGAGAATACAGGAGTGATTAATTAAATCTTCCGGTCCCGTTAACGGGTGTTTATTTAAATATTCCACGGTTGCGAAGGCCGTAACGGAATATTGTGTCAGAACGCTGGCAACCAGACTTTCGTCTTTTGGCTGCGCATAAGTAATTAAAATGTCGCAGTCATCCGGAAAGGAAACGCCTTCTGAAAATTCATTCCGGTCCAGGTTGTAGGTTTTCAAAGAGATGCGAATGTCACCGATGTCTTCTATCTGATGGATCACGTGTCGCGCCAGGTAGGTCACGATGCCGGTTGGGGCATAGATCGTCACTTTTCCGCGCTTTTCGTGCTTATAATCCGCAATGAAATTCACAAGCTGGCTGTTCTTATCCAGTGTTGCATTAACGTAAGGGAGCAACGCTTCACCAAACTGGGTCAGGGCAAGCTGGCGCGTGGTGCGCTCAAAAACCTTGAGTCCAACCCGCGTTTCAAAATCAGACAGATATTTACTGACGTTGGCCTGCGCCATGCCCAGCAGGGCGGCGGCATCACCAATGCTGTGGGTGGCTGCAATGACGGAGATAATTTTTAATTCGCGTGGCTTTAGCTGTAATGTACTCATCATGCACACCCATCTATATGATTTTATATATAATATTATATAAACCGCAGCGTTGCATTGGCAATTTTGTAACCATTATTATGCGCCTCGCTTGTTTGGCATTTAAATGGATTACATAGAATGACTATTAAATACAATTTACTCATCGCTGCCACGTTATTTGCATCAACGTCTGCCATGGCTGGTGATTTTTCACTTGGAGCGGGGGCTGTATTTAATGAGTCTCCTTACAAAGGCTATAACGAAAATACTACCGCAGTACCGTTAATTAGCTACGAAGGCGATCGCTTTTATGTTCGCCAGACCACGGGTGGATGGATCCTGTGGAAAGACGCAAAAAATGAACTCAGCCTGACCGCAACCTGGATGCCACTGCATTTCGATCCTGATGACAACGACGACCATCAGATGAAGCAGCTTGATGAGCGTAAAGCATCTGCGTTCCTCGGCGGGGCGTACTACCGTCACGAAAGCTGGTGGTCGCTGAAAGTGGCCGTTTCTGGCGATGCGATGGATGAAAGCGGCGGCGTGGTGGGCGAGGTATCGTACTTCCGTCCGATCAAAATGGAGCGCCTGACCCTGACACCTTCTGTTGGTGTTTTCTACAGCGACGAAAGCTATAACGACTATTACTACGGCGTATCCGGCAGCGAGTCTCGCCGCTCCGGACTGGATAAATACACCGCTGGCGACAGTTGGACGCCATACGTTGGCCTGGCGGCTAAATATCAGTTAACCCAGAATCTGTACCTCAACGCCAGCGCGGTTTACACCGTGTTGCCTGACGACGTGAAGAACAGCCCGATGATCGACCGCGATGACAGCTTCGCGCTAATGACCGGCCTGACCTGGCGTTTCTGATGCGGTAAAGCCGGGGGGCAGGTTCGCCTTACCCGGCCTACGATCGTGCCTGTCGAGCAGTTCCTGCTGCATATCCGGGATCTGAATCGGCCAGCATATGCCTCTCTACTGCTCCGCAATGGGCAAGATCTACATGGCGTTGAGATCCAACCTTTGACGCGGAACACCATCACTGAACTGAGCGCCATGTATGATGAGCTGGTGTTTGATATCCACGGCCGCGTTCCGTATGCGATCTCAAAAGAGCTGGGTTTTAACGTACGAGAGGCGTAACAGATGAACCGATTTATCATGGCGGATGCGGAAAAATGCATCGGGTGCCGCACCTGTGAAGCGGCCTGTGCGGTTGCGCATCAGGATGACTTCACCGCAGAGGCTTTTACCTCTCGCCTGCGGGTGGTGAAGGGGGACGCCTACACTACGGCTGTGGGTTGCCATCAGTGCGAGGACGCCCCCTGTGCCAATGTCTGCCCAACCCATGCCATCAGACGTACGGCAGGCGCCTGGCTTGTTGAGCAGACGCGCTGTATTGGCTGTAAAAGCTGCATGGTCGCCTGTCCATTTGGGGCGATGCAGGTACGGCTGGAGGGAAACAGGCCACAAGCGCTGAAATGTGATTTATGTGTGCAGCGCGAAGGCGGACCGGCCTGCGTGGAGGCCTGTCCAACCCACGCGCTGCGCTGCGTTGATCCTGCCAGTATTCGGGCTGAAAAGCTTACTGCATTTTATTGAAATTCCACGTAAACGTCAGGCTGTAGCGCCAGTCTCTGTTGCGACTGTCTGTCGGAACATCCCCGACGGGTCTTGCCGCCTCAACCGTGATGCTATAGTGGCGGGTATCGCCTACCATCACGCCGGCCGCCACTGACCCGAGCCGCTGATGAGGCAAGCCGGAGGTGTTAAACCAGGTTTGCGCGGTATCGGCCAGGATGTAGGGCTGGATAGTGGCAAGCCAGGTGCTCTCTTTTCGCATCTGCATATAGCGCAGTTCTACCTGCCCGCCGTAGCCGTAGTCACCGCTTGCTTCACTGTCCTGATATCCTCGGCCAAACCGCTGGGCTCCGAAACTAACGCGTTCGGGTTCTGGCAACGTGTTGTTTGACCAGTCCCCCTCCCAGGACGTTGATAGCCGCCATTTATCGGCAAACAGCCAGGCTGCGTCCAGATAGCTTTTCGTGAGCGTAAAATTAATATCGGGCCTGGGGGCCGAGACGATATCGGCACCCATCGCATCAATCCCCTGACGAACGTTGAGTCGGCCGCTGATGCTGGCGGTTGTGAATTGATGTGCACCGTTGATGCCGACTTCCAGGGCGGGATAACGCGCGTGCTGGTTGACGGAGTCAAGGCTATAGGTTTTGCCCTGCAGTCTGGCCTGCAGAGCGTAATCATCCTGGCGGTCGGTGTAATCAAAACCGCTGGTCAGATTAATTTGTGATTTTTGCGTCAGCAGCAGGGGATAGCCAAACGTCACGCCGCCGTTGTATTGCGTTGTTTTTTGCTTCGAATCGACGCTGATATTATTCGGCAAAGAGAGCAGGGGAGAAAAATCTCGCGGCTCTTCATGGTAATAGCTGCCTTTGAGCTGCATCGTCAGCCCTTCATCGTTTAAAAACTGCTGCCAGTTGAGCCCGACATAGTTTTTTCGCGTGTTGCTATCTAACGGCACAAGCGTGGCCACGCCAAGCTGATCGCCATAGCTTGTCATGTTGCTGAGTGTGCCGTTCAGCATCATTAAATCTTGCCCTTTACGGGTATCAATCGTCGAGGCGATATTCCAGCTCCGCTCCTGGTTGCCGGTTATTTGCATCGCCGCCGCGCCATAGATATTGGTTGGCAACTGCGCGTTAGCCGTAACCGGAACGTTCGGGGTGCGCGTCATCAGCTGGCTGTAGCGATCGAACGTATCCTGTGAAAGCGGTTTTTCCGCCATGATTTTTTCGGACAGACGTTTAAGACGTTCAGCGATGTGGGGGTTATTACTGGTGATGTCGCTATGAGCGACATAGCCTTCAACCAGAACAATTTTAATATTGCCCTGCTGGAAATTATTATCGGGCAGCCAGGCATAAGAGAGCGGAAAACCGTCAGCCTTGTAGCGCGCCGTAATATCGTTTACCAGCCCCGTGAGCGTTTTTAGTGGCACGGTTTTTCCGGCGTAAGGTCTGAAGGGCTGAAGTAATTCCTTCAAGGGATAACGCGTGCCGCCAATAAACTGAATGTGATTAATGGTAATGGGCGTTTCAGGCGTCAGCGTTGACTTCGGTTTTTCTATTTTGACGGTCGGCTGTTGAACGGCTTCAGTCTGTTCGGGGGCAACGTTACGAGAAACTTGTGCCGGGTTATCGGGGTTAATAATAGAGGGCAGAGTATCGGCGCGGGCCATGCTCAGCACAACCAGCCCCGTCAGCGAAAAAAGGAAGTGGTGTTTCATCGCGCAATCCCTGTTCGTCATCCCCGGTTGGGGTAAGTGTCGCTGAATAAAGCGCCCCTGAACCAGGGGCGCAGACAGGCAATAAAAGGATTACTGTTTTGGCGTCAGTAGACTCGAGGTTAACGTGTTGAGCCCGTTAATCGGGTTTGTCGTAGATGTGTTTTGGGTTGTGCCTGCATTGGCCGTTACACCCGCAGTCAGCGTATTGAGGGTGGTATTGACCGTTGTGCTCAGGCTATTGTTTGTGGCTGTCACATTGGCATCGGCCGTCAGAGATCCTGTGCCGCTGCCTCCGGTGGTTGATGTGGGTTTCACTAGCGTACCGCTATCCGTGACCGTCTGGCCGACATTTTGAACGACCTGACCGACACCGCTAAGCCCGCTATTGCTGCTGCTAATGTTGGTCCCCACGCCGCTGACGGTGCCACCCACCTGAGTCAGCAGACCGTTGACCGGTGTGCCGAGACCCGTTGTGGTGCCTACGGTTTGCGTCACGCCTTGTACTCCGCCCAGCGTCTTGTTAGCCAGGGTCGTGGTATCGGTTGTTACCTGAGTGACTGCGGGGCTGCTTACCGTGTTGGTGAGACCCGTGCCGGTGTTACTGACCAGTTGCCCGGTACTGTTTACCACGCTGCCCGTCAGGCCGGTTACGCCGCTGACCGGTGTTCCGGAAGTGGAACTCGCCAGACCCGTGCCTACCGTTGAAACGGTATTGCCGAGGGAGGTGACCGACGTGGTCACGCCTTTAACCGTTGTACCCACACCGTTCGGGTTGTTTGGATCGCCAACGCCAGTCGTGACGCCTGTCCCCACGGTGGACACGGCACTGCCAACACCGCTGACGGTGGTTGAAACGGTTGACGTGACGGGATTATTTGTAGGAAGCTGGCTTCCGAGGCCATCCACAGTGGATCCGACGCTGGTCACGGTTTTACCAGCATCACCCAGTATCGTATTTACGCCTGCGGTAGTTGTTCCTCCACTGCCCCCTGAGCCTGAGCCTGAGCCCGATCCTGAACCAGAACCCGTTCCGCCACCAGCGCCTGTCCCGGTACCTGAACCCGTTCCGGTGCCCGATCCGTTGCTGCCCGAACCGCCATTGCTCGCGGTTGTGCCACTTCCATCATCTGAGCCGCTGCTGCTTCCCGTTGCAGGGTTATTTTTGGCTGTTGAGTGAGATCCGCCACCGCTTCCACTACAGGCAGAAAGAGAGAACGCGAGCAGTACCGCAACAGCAATAGCGCTGATGCGACTAACATTATTAGGTAGCATATGAATACTCCACGCAAAAGAACGCCGAGCGGCGTATTAGTGAGTATATGCAGTATTTTTAAATATGCATGAAAGTGGCTGAAGAAGGTATTTTTCTTCGGTGTGGGTGGTTATTTAAAATAACAATAAGTTAGGGTGTTTAATCGGTGCTTAATTATTGAGAGAGTAGTTAGTGGGCGTAAATTAAAGGAATATTCCTAAGAAAACTCAATGGGGATGATAAATGAAACGCTACAGGATATATCCTTATTGTAAGATTCAGATCACGGAAAAATAAGGCTCTTCATTTGAAGAGCCTTATTATTTAACAATTGCCTTCGAGCCAGGCTTTTTCGATTTCTTCGGCGAGAATTTTAACCCCCGCTTCGATTTTTTCCGGGTCGGGGACGTAGTTCATGCGCATGCACTGATGGGTATGCGGCCATGGCTTATCCAGTCCCGGGAAGAAATAATCGCCCGGAACCATCAGTACGCCGCGCTTTTTAAGGCGCTGGTAGAGCAGTTCGGTAGTGATAGGCAAATCCTTAAACCACAGCCAAAGGAAAATCGCTCCTTCAGGCTTGTGGATCAGGCAGCGTTCTTCCGGCAAATAGCGGCGAATTGTCGCGATTGTTTCCTGAACTCGCTGGTAATAGAAAGGCTTAATCACGTCATTCGACAGACGCAGCAGATCCTTGCGTTTGATCATCTCGCACATCATCGCCGAGCCAATGCCGCCCGGTGAAAGGCTGATAATACCGTTCATATTGGTAATGGCGGTGATGATTTTCTCATTGGCGATGATGATGCCGCAGCGGCTGCCCGGCAGGCCCAGCTTAGAGAGGCTCATGCACAGGACAATGTTCGGGTTCCACAGCGGACGTGCTTCGCTGAAGATAATGCCCGGGAACGGTACGCCGTAGGCGTTATCGACTACCAGCGGAATGCCGTGCTGATTTGCCAGTGCATCCAGCTTCATCAGTTCGTCATCGGTGATCACATTGCCCGTTGGGTTAGTCGGGCGCGATACGCAGATCATGCCCGTCTCTTCACCAATATGCAGGTGTTCAAAATCGACGTGATATTTGAACTGGCCTTCCGGCAGCAGCTCGATGTTCGGGCGCGCGGAGACGAACAGATCCTCTTCCAGGCCGGAATCGGCATAGCCGATATACTCCGGCGCCAGCGGGAACAGCACTTTTTTGGTGGTGCCGTCGGCGCGACGCCCTGCGAACAGGTTAAACAAGTAGAAAAATGCGCTCTGGCTGCCGTTTGTTAGTGCAATATTCTGTGGTTCGATATCCCAGCCCAGCTCGTCACGCAGCATTTCGGCGAGGAGTGCCAGCAGTTCGGTTTTACCCTGCGGGCCGTCGTAATTGCAAAGCGCATCGGTTGCTTTGCCGCTTTCCAGCATCTGAGCGAGCAGCGTCTGGAAATAGGTCGTCATCTCCGGAATGTGAGCCGGGTTTCCCCCGCCGAGCATGATTGCGCCCGGTGTGCGCAGCCCGTCGTTGAGGTCCTCCATCAGGCGAGTAATGCCTGAATGGCGGGTAAATTTGTCGCCGAAAAGTGAAAACGTCATAGCAGGTGATCTGTCGAGCTTATTTTGAAAGTGGGTAACCATAACGCTAGCACCGTGTTGGTGCAAATCGGGTGGTGTGGTCGGATTTGTGGTTTTATAGGGCGGGAGTGGATTTGTGTAGTGAATAGTTCTGGTGGAATACCCCTACCCCGGCCCTCTCCCCAGAGGGAAGAGGGTTAGGGTGAGGGGTATGATCTACTGATTCCCCGCCCAGACGACCATCACCTTATCGCCATCATGTTCACGTACGAATCCATACCCCTCTTTCAGCGACAGCGTGGTTTGCTTGCCTTCACCAATCGCCGGGTGGCGGGCGCGGAACTGACCCAGCGTTTGCCAGTGGGCGACGGTTAAGGCCTGCTTGCCCGTGACGTCCTGCCAGTTCATATCCGAGCGGGTGCCCTGCAGCGGGTCGGAGCCTGTCGGCCCGAATGGACGCTCGGACTCATCCCCGTAATAGATTTGCACGCTGCCCGGTGCCAGCAGAAGCAGCTCCGCCGCGCGCGGGCCCCCTTCTCGGAACAGACGAGTATCGTGGGATGAGAGATAGCTCAGCACGTTGAAGCTTTGCAGCTTCTCCGCCATCTGCTGCCAGGTGAGATCCATATCGGCCAGACAATCCACCGCTTTTGCCGCCTGCTCCTGATAATCAAAGTTAATCATCGCATCAAAACCGTGGCG